>CAZEAR010000052.1:0-12092 GCA_964510365.1 uncultured Dehalococcoidales bacterium
CCCAGCATTACGAATGACAAACGCCAATCGTAAAGTAAAATAACCTTATTGGCTACAATAGGAATCACCAGCGAACCGAATCCGATGCCCATCGTCGAAATACCTGTCATAATAGTTCTTCTTTTCATAAACAATTTAGCTATCGCTGAAGTTAAAGGGGTAAAGGTGGCACTGCCAACGCCGATAAGCAGACTGTATACCAGATATAAATGCCACACGCTGGTAATCTGCGACATCAGCAAATAACCGATGCCGGCAAGCAAACCACACAGCGTAAGGACTATGCGGGGACCGAGTTTGTCGTATAAATATCCCATAGAAAGGCTGGCTAAACTATGAAGAATCCAGGAAAGTGAAAAAGCCCCGGCGGTCATTGTCCTGGTCCAGCCAAAATCGTTTAGTATCGGTTTGAAAAAAACGCCGAAAGAGTGATAGATGCCGTATGAAAACATCATGATGAAGAAGGACACCACAGCAACGATATAACCGTAATGAAACCGCTGTTTGCCGCTGACAGATTGTTGCTTCTCTTGAATATCCATGAAGACTTCGCAATTATAGTCTGAAAGGCTAAAGGGTTAAATCATCTATATATTATCATAATAGGATATAGTTTTTGCCACCCGTTTAAGCCCGTATTATCTCAGGATTACTCGATGCTATTAATCGTATATTGCACCAGTTCCGAAAGGGATGGGTGAATATGAACACCCTGAGCCAATTCATTCATATCTCCACCCGACGTCATCGCATTCACCACTTCTTGAATAAGTTCGGGAGCATATGGCCCGATAATATGAAAACCCAGTATCTTACCGCTATTTTTATCCACTATGACCTTAGCGAAACCGTCTGTCTCCATCATAGCCTCACCCTTAGCAGTATCGAAGTATTTCATCCTGCCCACCATAACATGATGGTCTTCCCTGGCCTTTGTCTCGGTCAAGCCTACCGATGCAATCTGAGGATGCGAATACACCGCATGAGGAACAGCACTGTAGTCGACCTTAAGTTTCTTATTATAAAAGGCATTCTGCACAACGATCTCAGCCTCCCTGTTGGCCATATGTCTGAACATCTGCTGCCCGTTGGCATCTCCGATGGCAAAAATCCCCTTCCGATTCGTTTCAAGGTAGTAGTTAACCTTTATAAAACCTCTCTTATCAATCTCTATTCCGGTATTCTCCACCTTCAGTATATCCGCATTGGACCTTCTGCCCACAGCCATCATGATCCTTTGCGCAGTAAATTCTTTTCTTCTGCCAGAATTAGTATCCTTGGTAACAACAGTAACCCCATGGTCTCCTCCCTTGACCTCCTCCACCAGCGAGCCGGTATGGACTTTCATTCGCTTACTCAATCCGCTCTTCAACAGGTCGGAGATCTCCGGCTCCTCAGATAGGGCCAGCCTATCGGCCATTTCCAGAATTGTGACCTCTGTACCTATGGCAGCAAAGAAATGCCCGTATTCTACAGCAATGTAACCGCCACCGATAATTATCAGACTATCAGGCTTTTCCTTTAGTTCCAGCACCGATTCATTTGTAAGATAGTCAACATTTTCCACGCCTTTTATGGGAGGGGTAAAAGGTCGTGATCCTGATGCAATGAATATCCTTTCACCCTTAAGTTTTTCTCCATTTACCTCTAGCAAATAGTCACTGGTAAAATGCGCCTCGCCTTCATATAAATCCAGATTCCTTGAGTTCCTTATGCCTTCCCTGATATGGACCTGGCTCTCACGCCTGCTCTTTCTCATTCTTTCCATAATGGATAAAAAATCTATGCTCTCTATCCCGGCATTAATGCCAAGTTTTTTAGCTTCCGCTATTTCCGCTATCCTGTCAGCTGTGTAAATAAGCATCTTGGACGGAATACATCCCCAATTCAGGCACGTTCCTCCTAACAACGGACCTTTTTCTATGAGCGCCACCTTTAAATGCTGTATTACAGCCTCATCCGAAACAATTGCTCCGGACCCTGATCCGATCACTATAATATCGTAGTGCTTCACCTCCAATCACCTCCTTTCCTTTACCCACCAACGATTATTATGGACTATCTATAAATATGACCTTATTCGCATTATTACCGATATGATTATCTCAGAAGCATAATAACGGAGAATCGACTTTCGGATACCATAATTAACCACATCTGAGATATATAATGCGCTTTTTAGCTATCGCTCTGTCCCGGTTCCCGGGTTCGTTGAATTAATGCTTCATGCTATTGCAATGCTAGTCTGGACAGCTTTATAAACTCGTTATCAATCAGATTCTGTATATCTGGATCGAGAACAATTTCCATCGCCGCATCGTATTCCTGATGAGCCTTATCATAATCACCTATGCACATATCGGCGATCCCCAGCATTGCATGTGACACCCAATTATCGGGATTCTTCGAAATTTGTGATTTCAGTTCTGTTTCAAATGGGTCGACCAATCTGTATGCAGTGAGATTAAGGCACAAATCTGTAAAATAGCTTAGCATACCGGGACTATTCTGGACCGGCTTGATAAGGTATTCATTAACTTTTATATCATCTTTCTTTTCGGCATAGAGCAGGCTGTATACGAAGGTAGTTTGACCCCACTTAGGATCCATCTCCACTGATTTATCAAGCATAGCTTTTGCTGAGTCCAAATCGCCTTTAGATATCAGGCCTATCGCCCATTTATTTAAAATTACAGCATTACCATTCGATAATTGTTCCGCTTGATCATACAGTGAGAAGGCCAGAGGATATTTATCAGAGGAGCCCTCTGATCCCCAGAACACATAAATGTCGGCGAGTAATAGGTAATTGATTACATTATATTTTTCCAGTTCCTTTGCTTTCTCATAAGCATCTGCGCTAATGGTCAAGTATTTGGTTCTAGCCGGTGTCTGACCGACATCCAGAGCTTTGACATAGCCAAACCAGCCCAGATATTGCCAGTAATTTGCTTCCCCGGGTACCAACTCTACTGCTTTCTCAAAGGCATCTATAACATTTTCACCTCTCATAGCATAGAGATTGAGCCCTTTTTGTATCTGGATATCTGCCAGGAAAGGTTTTATGGTAATACCTATTCCAAGTGCTACGAACAACACCGCAGCTCCTATCGATAAAAAACGCCTGTTCGTACTCGCTTTTATGCCAGGGATACTCTTCTCTTGTAACTTTTTCGATATTTTTTCTTCCTCTGAATCCTTATCAGTAGAAAATATAATAACGCTCATTGAAGACAATAATCCGAACATTAACCATAAAGGATATTGGGCTAGTATAGAATTGGGATTGAAAAAGCTGTCGCTCATATAAGCAACTACGCCGGAAATTAATGCAATTATTACCAACTTATCAAAACCTATTGTCGATCTTCTTATATAGCGATAAGAAAGATAGAAGAAAGTAACCAGCATAGAAAGGAAAGCTATTAAACCCAGAATACCTACCGTAGCAGCAAGATACAAATAATGATTATGTGGCCGGTCATTTATCGATAGATTGTACATAAAGCTACTTTTTAAATTATCAGGATAATAACCCTGATAGGTATCCGGGAACGTCTCCGGACCATATCCGAACGGTATACGCAAAAAGGATAGACCATCTCCTATTAACGGTGATTTGGATGAATCTATCATCATTTTTATTGTACCTTGCCAGTGCGCTATTCTGTTAGTCACTGTGGTAAACTGTGTCTGTGTAATACCTGACGAAGGCACATCGCCATTACCGGTGGATACTCCACCCTGCATCCCTGAAGACGCCGATCTCATTATTACCATTGTGCCGGCGGTCAGTATAATTATTAAAGCTAAAGCAAATATACCTGATACAATTCTGTTTCTGTGGATAAATCCCCACAATGTCAGAAATAATATCGGGGAAATAAGGTATAGAAGTATGGTAATAGAGTATTGTGCCAGATAAAGACACCATAATTGCAGAGCCAGCAACACAATCAAAGCAAGCGATATCCAGTTGTTCTTTCCCTTTGACGAGTATTTCCACCTGAAAAAAATCATTGCCATGGTAAACGGTATTACTATCGCCAGAAAGACGCTTACGGCTAGAGGATTGCCGATTGTGGAAAACACCCTTTTGCTGGATATATAAACAACCAGAATATTGGAGAAAAAGCTTTGTAAAATACCGATTATGGACACGATACCCGATGATATCAACAATGAGTATATAACTTTAATGACCTGCGTCCGGCTGCGAATATAACTTGATATAATAAGAAAAAAGAGAATCAAGCAAATCAAAGTAAGTAATCCGTCATTCCTGAAATAACTGCCCCAGAAACTGGTATGCGGAGTAATAGAAATTATCGTGGAAACAATAGAAAGCAGTCCAAAAATCAAAATAGCTATATGCAGTGCAGATTTAGAAATATTCCCGAATCTAAATCTTTCAGGTATCGATCGTGTATATATCCAGTCGGCCACTGCCATTGCCAGCATGAATATAACAGCAAACTGAAACAATAAGACCTTGCTTAGATGAAAAGCTAAATGACTGAACGGATTTATATATATCGGAATTAAAAATATAACAGCCAGCCAGGTTATTTCCAGAATCCGTCCGAAAATACTGGAATAACTTGTGCTTTCAGGTGGAAGCCTGTCCGCCATATATCTATGTTTAGATTTTGTCATTAAACTACCAGAATGTATACCTGATTAAATAAAACTATATTAAAACTCAATTATTTAGGAACCTGTAGACTTAGGATATCTTCAAATATATGTTTATTATTTTAATGCTCCTTCTTTTTATCGTCAATATAGAATAAATTAGTTATATATCATCAATTTAATTTTCAAAGATTATTTTCCTATTAATTGACAATACTATATTTAAACGATGATAATTATTTAGTAAAGAAATGAATACATCAAACGATAAAGAATATTGTGTCATAAATAATGGAAACACGGCTGGTATATGTAGCAGCAACGGCGAATCATCAGACGACATGATAATGTGGCATTATAACTGCCATCAATGTAAATCCGCTTTCAAAGTTCCGGTCCCTCGCGGGCCGTCCGAAGAGAAGAGAATCAAGTGTACCCGGTGTGGCAGCATGGATATAACCAGAGAAATAATCGATAGTATGGAGCCGGTATTCTGCGGAGGCTGATAGAATATTTTCTAAGACCGTGAGTCTTGTTCAATATAAAAGATCAGTCCGCTTTCATATGATATGAATTTCAAACCGCTTCTCGATTTGATATATTATATTATTACATCAAAGGCATTTATTCTTAAATAATATTGGTATAAATTGCCGTTAAAATAATAAAATGTTTGCAAACAAACAAAAGGATATAGTAGGTCTAATATGCAGCCAATGAATGCCTGTCATGCTTGCGGTTTTCCCAATGCACCGAATCAACGATTTTGCAGTAATTGCGGTATTCAGTTGGCAACCGGATGTCCCTACTGCGGAGCCACTACTACATCCAGGTCTAATTTTTGTAGTTACTGCGGCAATCTGATAGCCGGCGCCGGCCAGCAATATCCCTATCAGGGAATGCCAAAACCGTTCGACATGCGGACATTGCTGGAACCAAGATATCTGGTTATTTTTCTCGTAGTCATATTGATAGGTATAGGTGCATTTATATATTTTCAGTTTTTTACTTCACCGGGAGATATTACACCACCGGTAATCTCCAAGATAGCGGTAAATTCAATTACAAAATCGAGTGCAATCATTTCATGGGATACCAATGAACCCAGCAGCAGCCAGATAGAATACGGTCTTTCCAAAAATTATGGCCGATTTTATCCGACATATCCAAAGGACGATCCCACAACCGGCGCTTCGGGAGGTGTATACCAACATTCGGTAATTTTGATGCAACTTAATTCAGGCACAACTTACTATTATAGGGTTGTATCAAAAGATGCCGCCGGTAATGTAGGAAAATCTACCAGTTCCGGTAGTTTTAAAACCAAGACCACACCACCTTTCATCGTCCCCGATTAGATTCGAAGTACTCTTGCATATATCAGAAACATGGTTTTATAACGGCAGTTTAATAAAGGAACATATCTTCAGCTTTTCAAAAACTATTTAAATTTGCACATGGTGATTTTGGGCTGCGCAATGTTATTTGTCCGGAAAGTGCAAAAAGAATAGAATTAATTTTGGTAATTTCCGTTAAGAATCGGATTCCCGGCGAATTATTGATATCATTAAATCCATAAGGAAAGAATATGCCGCAGATATATATTTTAGACGTAACAAATAGAGACGGAGTTCAGACCGCCAAACTCGGCCTGTCGAAACTGGCCAAGACTATGATAAACATTTACCTGAATGAGATGGGAGTATTTCAATCTGAATTTGGTTTCCCTACTACCAGGCATGAATCTTATTATCTTGAAGCCAATCTGGAACTTGCAGATATGGGTGTTTTAAAGCCTATCCGCTTGGGCGGATGGATCAGAGCAACGGTGGGAGATGTAGAAACCGCTTTCAAATTGGTCCCTGCAATAAAACACCTCAATCTTTCTATCTCGACTTCCGATCAAATGATCAGGGGTAAATTTCAGGACAAAAAGACCAGAGATGACATCATAAAAATGATGATCGATTCTGTTGATGCCGCTCATTCTCTTGGGGCCGAGACTATCGGCGTAAATGCCGAAGATGCCTCAAGGACCGATTTCGATTTTCTGGTCAGATTTGCATCGGAAGCCAGGGGCCATAAGGCAGATAGAATAAGATACTGTGATACTCTCGGTTATGATAATCCTTTTACTATATATGAAACTATAAAAAATCTGTCAAGGGATGTAGGAATGCCGGTCGAGATACATTGTCATGGGGACCTGGGTATGGCATCAGCCAATTCGCTGGCCGGGGCCAAAGGCGCTATAGATGGAGGAGTTGATGCTTATATCAATACCACTGTAAACGCTATCGGAGAGAGGGCCGGTAATGCCGATCTCGTAGGCACGGTACTGGCGATATTAAAATCCAAGGATTTCACCCGGAAATATAAACTCGGCAGGCCTATAGACCTGTCCAAGTCCTGGAAAATCGCCAGATATGCCAGCTCATCTTTCAATGTCCCCATACCGATAAACTGGCCCGGCGTAGGCGCTAATGCTTTTGCTCATTCCTCGGGCATTCATGCCGACGGAGTGTTAAAAGACCCTGAGAATTATGAGCTGTACAGCGATGAAGAACTGGGGCGCGGTGAACCGGAAATGGTTGAGACAGGCACCGAAATATCATCCGGTGAATACAGCGGAATATCCGGATTCCGTCATATTATGGGGCAGATGGAGGTCGAATTTGCCGATGAAGCCGAAGCCAGAGAGATACTGGAATTAACCAGATATGCAAACGTCCTGTCACATAAACCCCTGGTTGAAGATGAACTGCTGTTCATTGCCAGATATCCCAATATAGTGAAGAAAATATTGACACTGATTCCACTGGAATAGAAACTGGCAAGCGGGAGAAAAGGATGGCTTTCGAAATCGTACCGATCGGTGTAGTTAGAAACAATGTTACCGCTACCGACAATAATGCCTGGGATGACGTCGTCTCTGAAATCGAGGTGAACAAAGACATGCAGCCGGCACTGGATCAGATCGAAGGCTTTTCACATATCAATATCCTGTTCTGGATGAGCAAGCTACCGGAAGAAAAACGTTCCACCATAAAAGTCCATCCCAAAGCCCGAAAGGATTTACCCCTGGTGGGAGTATTTGCCACTCACAGCCCTGCAAGGCCGAATCCGATAGGGCTGACTACGGTAAAATTACTGCAACATAATAACAACATTTTAAAGGTTATCGGCCTCGATGCTGTCGACGGGACACCTGTTATCGATATCAAACCCTATATTCCCGGTCATGAAAACCTCACCGGGATCATAACGCCGGAATGGGTAAAAGAGCTGCATCGATAGCACTGAGTAATGCATCCTGTCAGTCCATAATTATTTAATACCATGAGCAGCGATATAAACCTCTTTTAAGCTGAAAACAACTCTTTACAAAGCAACCTTTTCAAGCTAAAATTAGGCGTCAAGCGGGTGTAACTCAGTGGTAGAGTGCTTGCTTCCCAAGCAAGACGTCGAGGGTTCGAATCCCTTCGCCCGCTCCACTAATCCAGCTTCAAAATACAACGATTTATTATTTCTTTGTCTATTAAATCGTAGCTTTTACGTAATATTTCCAAAGGTCTATTTCTATTAAGACAATATCTGCTTACAGGTTTTCCGTATGCAGACATCAAAGTTAATGATCCGAGTTATTCATACTGCTATCATATATTTTGACTGGCTGGGTATTTTGCTGTATTGGTCTTAATAATAGCGATATGATGATTCCCGAAATGCTAAAGGCGATACATAGTAAGAAAGCAAATAAATAACTATTGGCAATATCATAAATATATCCGGCCAAAAAAGGGCCTAAAGAAGCACCAATTGTGTATCCAAGTCCAACGACCCCAAAGATAATACCGTGTGCTTTCAGCCCGAAAAGTCCTGCTACTAATGGGGCTTCCGCTGAATTTATGCCCATATTAATACCTATTAAAGCAACGATCAAGAAGAGTATCCACTCCATTCTGGCCGGAACAAGCAATAGATAGGCTATAAGCAAAATTATGAAACCAATAATAAATGCATTTCTATTTCCAATCCTGTCAGCCATAATACCGAGTAAAGGCCTGGCAACAAAACTTACTCCGCCGATAGTTGCCAATATATTAGCTGCAACGATGGCTGATATTCCCATTTCGATCGCATGAGGTACAATATGAACTGAAACTGTAAACCGGCAAAATCCCAGAAAGAAAAACAATGCCAGTACCAGCCAGAATTGCCGCGTATAAAAAGCTTCTTTGAGATTATATCCATCAGCTCCGGACTTTAATATGTGTTCGTAGTTATTATTTGCGTTATTATCTGACTGCTTTATTGAGCTTGGATCACGTCTCAGAAATTGGGCAGCCAAAACAATGATAACCAGGGTAATGCTTCCCATTATGAGGTATGCCATCCGCCAACCATATTGTTCTATAATCAGGCTTATTGCCGGGGGCATAATCAACCGGCCTATTCCGACGCCATTAAGCATAATCCCGGCCATCATACTTCGTTTCTTATCAAACCATCTGGCTAGTGTAGACATAAGCGGTACCATAACACCACTTAGTCCTACACCCAATATTAAGCCGTTGACCAGATATAATTGCCAGATGGAACTAACCTGTGACATCAATAAATAACCTATACCTATCAGTAATCCACAGAACGTCAATACTATTCTGGGTCCAAGCTTATCAGTTAGCCTGCCCATAACAACACCCAGGAAACCTTGTATAAGCATGCAAAGTGAAACGATGGCAGAGGTTGTTGCTTTTTCCAGGCCGAATTCGGATAGTATTGGCTCAAAAAAGACGCCGAAGGATAAAAAAATACCGTATGACAACATCAGGATAACAAAGGATGCGATAACGACAATATATCCATAGTATAATCGCTCCTTGTTTTCGCGGGGATGCCTTTTTGAGCTATACAAGATAGATATCTTTCATATACAGGTATACCGTATTTAAACAGGGTTTAGAAAGTCTATCATCAATTAAAACAAGTAACAAATTTAGGTATATTGCTTCATCCTATTAAATTAATTTAATACATTTACTAGTTTGACAGTATTAAAAACATCGTCTTATAATGCCGGAGACTTTTACTATCCCTGCTTTTAATGTTATAATTTTGCCCTTGCTAAAATAAGCATCTATAATCTGAGTATATTTAAGTATGAAAAATAACTATAAGGATACAGCTGCTGGAGATTATCGGCCGTGATATACCCCCTGCCCTGGTCCAGCACCTGTATATGGTGTTATCCGCCAAACAGTAATATTATGTAAAGTTTATCGATCTCCGGTACTTTTCAAGTATTTTAAATCCATCTCATAATCGAGATTATAGACATAGACACCGTGGGCCGTTAGCTCAGTTGGTAGAGCACCTGACTTTTAATCAGGGTGTCACAGGTTCGAGACCTGTACGGCCTACCAAAGCTAAACAGACATCCCCTATTTGCAGGTTTTTCAAAGAATCGGCATTTTCATGATCATTATGTTATATAATTTAACTTAAAATAATGTATAATATTGTAAATTACTATTATTTTATGTAATAATGCACTATGGACAAATTGCTTACCACAAAAGAGATAGCCGACTACCTTGACTTGAACGAGGTGACAGTCAGGCGCAAAGCTACCAGTGGCGAAATACCCTCGGTCAAAGTTGGAAGGCATTTTAGGTTTAATAAACTTCAGATTGATCAATGGCTTTTAAAGAGGTCGAGCGGTAGCCCAAAACGGATTCTGGTTATTGACGATAACCCGATGATCCTGCAATTATTCAGAGATTGCCTGCGAAAGAACAATTACGAAATTTACGCTACTTCAGGCGGCATGGAAGCTTTAGATTTAGTGAATAATAAGAGCTTTGACTTAATATTCCTTGACCTGATAATGCCGGAAATTTTTGGAAACAAGGTCTTTCTTGCAATAAAAGAAATAGATAAAGATGTGCCGATAGCCATTATAACTGGTTATCCAGATAGCGATCTTCTGAAAGAGGTTATACAATATGGGCCCTTTTTAGTACTTAATAAACCTTTTACCTGTGAGGATATTCTCAGGGTAGTTCAGACATTTAACCGAAATGGGGCCACCTGAAATATAGTCTTATTAAACACAACTTGCTAGAATCAGTATGAGTTGAATTGAGGTGTGCATATGAAGAAATCGAAAATACTAATTGCCGAGGATAACAGCCATGTAGCCAGTATTATACAAATGCAGTTAGAAGAACAAGGCTACGTTGTACCCGGCATAGCTACTTCCGGTAACGACGCAATTGATAAGGCCATTGAGATAAAACCTGATCTCTTGTTAATGGATATAAAGTTAAAAGGACT
The DNA here is from genome assembly GCA_964510365.1 of uncultured Dehalococcoidales bacterium. Taxonomy (GTDB): domain Bacteria; phylum Chloroflexota; class Dehalococcoidia; order GIF9; family UBA5629; genus CAZEAR01. The sequence continues at coordinate 10,975 of CAZEAR010000052.1, forward strand.
CATGGATGGAATAACTACAGCCGAGAAAATACAAGCAAAAACAGATATACCTATAATCTATCTAACTGCCTATGCAGATGGCGATTTACTGAAGCGGGCCAAGGTTACAACACCATATGGTTATCTACTCAAACCATATAATGTCCAGGAGCTATATACCACCATCGAAATGGCATTATACCATCATAATGCAAAGATTAAAGCTTTTTCTCCGGGTAAAATAAGCGAAAGTATTCCAATAAAGAGCAAGGAACCCCAAAAGACTTCAAAACTAACAGAAAAAGAGAGTAGTATAATCACCGAAAGACTGAAGAGGATAATAGATGATACAGTAGATGCCTTCTCATCAACAATAGAGTTTAGGGATCCTCATACATCCGGCCATCAAAAACGTACAACCCATCTTGCCTATGAAATAGCCCAAGAAATGCAATTATCCGAAGAGAAATTACTGGGTATTAAGATGGCTGGGACATTACACGACATTGGTAAGATACAAGTGCCGTCGGAGATTCTCTCCAAGCCCTCTAAACTTTCGGAGTTTGAATTTGGTATACTGCGGCAACACTGTCAGGTTGGTTATGACATATTAAAGCACATAGATTTCCCCTGGCCGGTGGCTGAAATTGTACTCCAGCACCATGAGAGACAAAATGGTAGCGGTTATCCCCAAGGTCTAACTGAGAAAGATATTCTTCTCGAAGCGGCGGTTTTAGCTGTGGCTGATGTAGTTGAAGCAATGTCTTCTCATAGGCCCTATCGACCGTCTCTTGGAATAGAAACTGCGCTAAAAGAGATCACGCAGAATAGCGGCATCCTTTACCATCCTGAAGTGGTAGATGCTTGTATAAGGTTGTTCAGAGATAAAGGATTTAAATTAGAAGAAATAATAAGCTGGCCAATAGATAATAGGTGAGCAATTTCTAGAAAATTGCGTTGCCGATCTTAAAAACCAATTTATTTGATTATTGCATAGCGCTATACAGCAATACAGGCCAGTTTCCGCGGCAGGCGTTATATTGTTAGTTCGAACTTTGCCCGATGAGTAATCTGCTGGCAACACGGCCTTAAGCTTCGTTGCTTATGTCTGTTAATCACAATTATGTTTATGCACAGAC
>CAZEAR010000053.1:0-12047 GCA_964510365.1 uncultured Dehalococcoidales bacterium
GCTGGGAGGTCTGGTTTTGATAGTAATAATTTCCGGGGCCCAGCTTCTGCGAAAGGATATTCAGGGAGCTGAACAATCGGCGCAGATTAATGAGAAACAATCACCGGGCAGTTCGCAATCAGCGCATAGAGATTTTTCCTTTATCGAAGCGATTTCCACCATACAGTTCTGGATGATATTCGGGCTGGTATTCTGTTTCGGATTTTGCGTATTTGTAATCCAGGTACATATTGTTCCATATGCTACGGATATGCATATTTCAACGGAAAATGCAGCTATGATACTGGCTACAGTAGGCGGGGCGAGTATTTTAGGAAGAATTTTACTGGGAAGTTTAGGTGACAGGATTGGTAACCGGAACGCCTATATCATTGTATTTATACCCATGGCGATATCCCTGTTACTGTTTATACCGTCCCGTGACCTGTGGAGTTTCTTTGTTCTGGCTTTTATCTTTGGTCTGGCCTACGGCAATGGTGTTGCCCAGGAATCACCGCTGGTAGCAGTGATGTTTGGATTACGCTCGCTGGGTTCGATTCTGGGTCTAATTGTCTTTGCTTTTGGGGTAGGAGCTGCTGCCGGTCCGGTCATGGCCAGCTATATATTTGACGTTACCGGCAGCTATCAATTAGCCTTAATAATCACTGCTTTAGTAAGTATAATTGCTCTGGTTTTGACTATATTATTGAAACCCGTAAAAACCGATATGCGAGCGGGTTAACAATGCCTTTATATTTATGTAGTTAAACGTAATGATGGTTATACCGAGTAGATTTCGTCAACTTTAATCTTTACCACATATTTAGGCCGCGGTTTATTTCGGGCTATTTGTCTCTCGGATACGTCTGTAAATAAATCGCCGTTGGTCAATAGCTCTGCCGTACCCTTAATTTGATAGCCGTTCGATTTCTCCCTGTCTACGACTAATACCGATACCCTGGGATTTTCCTGTATATTCTTCAGTGTTTTCTGACATCTGCTTTCCGAATAGATGAGCGTCTCATCATTAGCTATATGCAACGACCCCTTCGGTACTACATTGGGTATTCCGTCACTACCGGCGGTAGCAAGTACGGCCAATTGTTGTCGGAACAGGTCTTTTATTTCGCTGTTTAATTTAGCCATTAATGACTCCTCTTTCGGTTATTATAATTATACACTTAAATGAATTGTAATAGCATGCATTTCCTTAAAGACCTGTAAAATCAATTAGCTGCATAATCTTCGGCAACATCTTATTGAAGTACATTGACAGTGGTAGATGTGCTTGGTAAAATTCGTTTGAGGCTGAAGCAATCGCAATAGCTGTTTCCCGAATATAATAGCTGTTTATATCTGATTTGTAGGCAGGTTCTGGTCATTAGTACGTAGTATACATACTTCTAGAATCAAAGTCCCACGGGCTTTTCCTGCTGGAACGTTGTTAAGTGGTAAAATATATAATTGTTTCCGTATGTTCCAGTTAATAAGACGGAAAGGAATCTATATCAAAGATCTTAGAGAGATCATTTTATCTACAATCAATTATCTGCTAAGATTCTAACTAATCGAGGGTTGTTTAAATTCTCTCCAGTTGTCATATGATGGTCACTGAGTTTATTTAATGTAAGCCAGAAGAGGTAAAATTAGGGGCAAGAGTGAAAGTCACTTTTGAAGAAGTAAGGGGAACAAAGTTCAAGTTGCCTGAGTTCCAACTAGCGAGGTGAGGTAGATTATTTCAGCGCATGAGTTAGGTAAACATATCTTGACTTTGCTTGCTTATAGATTTGTATTCAGTCGGATTTTGAAGGAGGATAATAACCATGGAACAAGAGTTGCTCTTGGAAAAACGGGGACATATCCGTATCATAACCTTAAATCGGCCCGAAGTAATGAATGCAATCACTATCCAGATGATAAAGCTGCACGAACAGTATCTTCAGAAGTTGCTAGATGACGATGATGCATGGGTAATAATTTTCACTGGCAAGGGCTCTGCATTTTCAAGTGGCATTGACTTTAAGGCTCTTAAAGAGCTTATAGAAATGCCGCGATCACCCCGAACGCTGAACTATGCTGATACCCCGGAATTTTGGAAGCCGACTATCGCTGCTATCAATGGCTACGCATTGGGTGGTGGCTGCGAGCTGGCACTGGCTTGTGATATTAGGATAGCATCTGATAATGCTAGGATCGGCCTACCCGAGGTCAAGCGTGCTGTGATACCTGGAGGTGGAGGCTGTGCTAGGTTGCCTCGTGTTGTTGCGTTGGGAAGTGCCCTGATGATGCTTTTAACTGGCGATTGGATAGATGCGCAAGAAGCCTACCGCATTGGACTTGTACAGAAAGTAGTACCCTCAGATAGGTTAATTTACGAGGCTGTTCAGCTTGGAGAGAAGATATGTGAAAATGGGCCGGTTGCCGTAAGAAACGTCAAGGAAGCTTTATATCGAGGACTTGGGATGTCCATGCAGGAAGCGTTAGCTATAAACAGACTTTTCTCAATGCTAAATAGTCAGATGGCGCCAGCGGATATAGAAGAGGGAATGAAAAGCTTTGTCGAAAAACGAAAACCAGTTTACAAGGGACACTAGGAGATAGCAATAGAAAATATCTTTGATAGAAAGGAGTATTAGGTCTGGCAAAGTGGTCACCTTTAATAATGGAGGCTTGGCGTGATGTTATGGAATGGAATGCATGATTATTCAGGAACAAAGTGAGGATTATTAATGTTCTTACAGGAAGACAGCGGATTTTTAGTAAATTTAATAAGCAGGTAAACTGTCTTGCCAACGCTTTGTATAAAGGACCCAGTTCAACCAGGAATTATTAGATAGCTTTGTTGACCTCATCAGGTTTTTCTATTCACTATGTCAACTAATTCTATTATCAAGTCACCTTTAGAAGGAATAAAAGTCCTAGAATTAGCGAGTTGGGTAGCAATTCCAGCTGCTGCTGCTATTCTTGGTGATTGGGGAGCTGATGTAATTAAAATAGAGAATATACAAGGAGGTGATCCTCTCCGAGGTTTGAGAGATGAAAACCTGGAAAGTGACATTAACATTTGGTGGGAGCAAAGCAATAGAAACAAACGAAGCGCCGCTATAGATATTAGTAAGGAGCAGGGAAAAAAGATTTTCTACGAGTTAATTAAAGATACTGATGTTTTTTTAACGAATATTCCAATACGCAGTATAAAAAAACTGGGTGTTACGTATGAAAATCTCACGGAATTAAATTCCAGGATTATTTATCTATCTTTCACTGGTTTTGGGACTTTGGGGCCTGATGCCAACAAACAAGGTTTTGACGTAACCGCGTTTTGGGCAAGAAGTGGGTTAATGCACAGAGTAGGCGAGCCTGGCAGGGTTCCACCACAAATGCCTGCAGCCATGGGCGATCTAACTGCCGCTCTATGTATTGCCGGCGCTGTTTCGACAGCTCTTTTTACTCGCGAAAAAACAGGTATGGGTGAGAAGGTCGATATTTCTTTATGTAGTGTTTCAGCATGGGTTATGGCCTGGGAAATTTTAGTAGCGCTAACTCAAGGTAAGGAAACAGCCTACAAATATCAAGATAAGGCAAGAAATCCTTTATTCAATGTTTATCAAACTAAGGATGGTAGGTGGATTCAACTCGCATGTCTTACCTCAGACCTTTATTGGGATGAATTCTGCAGAGCAATAGGAAGAGAAGAGCTGATAAACAACCAAATGTTTAACTCAGATTTAGAGCGTGAGAAAAACAAGGAGGTCTTGATTGCTATAATTAGGCGAGTTTTTTCTTCCAAGACTTTAAATGAATGGGAAGAGATTCTACGAAGACATGGTATAGTCTACGAAAAAGTCCGGCACGTTACTGAATGGGTTACTGATGCACAGGCAAAAGAAAATCACTTTTTCGTACAGATGGTACATCCTATTAAGGGACATATGCCTTTAGTAAATAGCCCGGTTAACTTCACTAATACAATTTCTTCAGTTCGTATTGCAGCTCCCTTATATGGTCAGCATACAGAGGATATATTATTGCAGCTCGGCTATTCTTGGGAGGAAATACTTGATCTCAAAATTGAAGGAGTTATTATTTAAATAGGAATTAGAGATTATTTGGTAACTCGTTTAATCTAATCGTTTTTTGTAGTTAATTTATCTTAATGTCGTTATTCCAGAGAAAACCAAGATTAAAACATCCTGTTCCCAAAGTGACAAACGTATACTCTTTCTTCGATAGTCTCATACGAATTAAGGGCAAACCACGATTAAAAAATTCTTCATTCCGGAGACAAACATCGTTGAAATTATTTATTAGTAAATACACTTTTTTAGTTACTTAGCAAAGTCAGCGTTTCTAGTAAACAGTTACTTTAAAAGTAAACCTTTAATCGGTATACGGCATGTTTTCCTTGTTTATTCTTTGAACGCATTTGCACCTATGACTAAGCCTGGCATTCCTCCCATCAGGAACGCTATTGCCAAAGTCTCAATAATTTCATTCTCGCTTGCTCCCATAGAACGAGCACGGTTAGCAATGTTAGCAACCCCTTCAGGGTGCGCCAACAAGGCATCACAGAGCATCATCATCAGTACCTTTGTCTTTGCCGATAACGCCCCATCTGTTACAATCGTCTCCTCGAGTCCAGTTACCTGTTTAAGTAGTGCCGGTGCACTTTTTCCCAAAACAGTCTTCCAATCAATTGCTTTAAATGCCGTCATCTTTATCCTCCGAATATAAATTAAGTACTATCATCTAGCCTCAAAGGCGATTAATATTTCCAATGGAACAAGACAACAGAAATAACCGACTACTTTCCCCCCTGACTCCCTAAGCTCTCTGGTCCTTAACTGACGTTCTTTATATTGGCTATCCAAGCGAGAAATAACTAAATCTACTCCCCCCTTTCAACCTATATTTAATTTCTTACCTGGATCCGCGAATAAATAAAGCGGTTTATCTGAGCACAATCGCATTTCAATACTTTCAATATTATGCCTATCTTAGAGCTTACTGTCCAATATATATTTAGTTATGGACCTTAAGTAGTATTGACAGCCTACTACCTAGGATATAGAATAGCAACATTACGATTACTGTACTGTACCAAAATTTCTGTACTAAGAAAAACTTTACCAAGCATATCAAGGGCATGAGCTATAAAAATAATTTCTAAGTGTTTTGTGCTGACTTATGGCAAAAAGAATTCAATCACCGGGACTTGCTCTTGCTTTTAGCGCTGATGAAATCGAAACTGCGCGTAGAGAAGGTAGATTACTTTCGTTAGATATTGAATTAACTAAGCTCTGCAACCTGCGTTGCGTCTACTGTTATGCTAACTCGAGCAAAAAGAGTAAGGGTGAACTGCAACTATCTGAAGTTTATCAGATAATTAACGAGGCCAAAGATCTGGGTTTAAAAACGTTAAACTTAACTGGCGGAGAACCTTTACTCCATGAAGGATACTTTCAAATAGCAAAGTATGCTTACGAACACGATATCACTATATTACTTTTTACAAATGGCACTCTGCTAACGAAAAGCATTGCAAATAAGCTAATGGATTTCAGAATTTCTCCTTGTATTAAACTTGATTCTTTATCGCCTATAATCCAAGATTGTTTAACAGGCAAAGAAGGGAGTTTTCAGGAGATCCAAAAAGGGATTAGTAACTTAATTGATGTCGGATATACATCAAAATACCCCGTTTTATCAGTCAATGCCGTAATATGCCGTTTAAACATAAGCTCGATACCTGAATTATGGACTTGGGCTAGAACGAAAAGCATTATTCCTTCGTTAACGAGGCTTCAGCCAATGGGTAGAGCTAAGGAAAATATGGATTTAGTAGTAACCCCCGAGGAATTGTATGAACTATATTCTCAAATTTCAAGGATTGACGAGACTTTCGGTATACACTGGGAGCCAACCTTGCCATGGGTCCATGGAAAGTCTTGTAGAAGACATTATATCGGATGTTTTATTGACTGCTACGGTAATGTACAACCTTGTTCAGGTGTTCCAATCAAATTAGGAAACATCAGAGAACGTAGTTTAAAAGAAATTTTAGCTAGTTCCGAAGTCATCAAAGTAGCAAGGAATATGGAAAAATATTTAGAGGGTGCTTGCAGCAAATGTAAGAACAGAGCGGAGTGTTATGGTTGTCGATCAATAGCTTATTCTATGACAGGTAGTTTTACAGCTGCTGATTTATTCTGTTGGCTTGACCAAAAATTGTCTGATCGATTAAAAGTCTGCTGATAGCAAAAAGTATAGGCTGCGACAGTATGGCATGATTATTTAAGTTAGCAAGTTAGAAATGTATAATCAAATTGCCTTTGAAACAATGGTGGAGCAGGAAAAATTGTATTCGATAAAGAATAAATCACTTAAAAGAAGGAGGTTAATATGTCATATCCATATAAAGGTTTTCGTGAGTGGATAAATGAGGAAAAAAAGCTTGGAAATGTCGTAACGGCAAAATTCCCCGTAAAATGCGGCGATTATAATAATATAGTCGATATCGGGAATGGAATACCTGGTAAGATACCCCAGACCGAATTAAGGGCTTTCGTTAGATATTTGCATAGTCTGCCGGGAAATCCTATTGGCCTTATTGAAAAACCTGTAAACAACAGGCCAGATATACCAGTAGTGGTTAATGCTTGGCCTACACGTGAAAGGCTGGAAAGAACATGTGGATGCAAAAGCAGAGACGAACTTTGCCAAAAACTAATAGATATGAAGGTGAAGAGAATAAAGCCTGTTAAGGTATCTAAGAAGGAAGCACCTTGTAAAGAGGTCATAATATCTGAGAAAGACATTGATTTGAGGACGAATATATCACGGTGCTGGGTAGAGTTCAACCAGATGTTATGGAGTACGTGTAACAGCATATTGGTTACATATAATCCTGAGATAAATAGTCACGGATTACATAATTTGAGGACTGGACAATACGAGTGGCAAAATGCCGATCCGAATTCTCCATACCCTGAAGAAAAGCAAAAAAAACATATGTTTGCTACATTAATATACGCGGGGAGTGCTTCGACTAGCAGTGGAGGATTCTACTATAACAATTATAGAAGTAACGGTAAGCCGATGCCAGCTGTGTTGCTTTGTGGTACTACTACCGACTTAAATGTATTATCAGCACAGAAGTTATCCTCGATATGGCCTCAAAATGGAGATGAATATGAGGTCATTGGTGGGTTTCGGGGAGATCCGATAGAGGTAGTTGAATCTGAGACTGTACCAGGTTTAATGGTCCCTGCCTATACAGAATGGGTCATTGAGGGAGAGATACTCCCTGAAGATGAAAAAATGCCAACATATGCGGAGGATATTGCCTCTGGCTATGTCTTCGGTGGAGAATTCTGCCCTATATTTAAAGTAAAATGTATAACGCATCGGAAAAATCCTCTTTGGTGCAATATAAGCTGGTCATGCTCGGGGCTAAATGGCCATTATGGGCCTCATACAGGACTATTTGCAGTTTTTGAAATGGAAGCAATAAACTTTCTACGTAGCATGGGTTACAAAATTAAAAATGTGGCTGGTCTATTGGACGGATCAGTGCAGGTTATCCAGTTAGCGATTGATGGACCAGATAAAACCCCTCACTTTGGCAAGCAAGTTGCCATGGCACTGCGTGGTTCACAAAGCAAGCAAGTTGGCACATGGACTAAGTACTTAATAGTAGTTGGACCAGATATCGACCCGTATGACTTTAATGATGTGATGTGGGCATTGGGTACAAGATCAATGCCTGTCTCAGATTCAATTACTGTTGAGAAAGGCATGGCTTTGTGGGGGGACCCAGGTGCTTATGCTGGAGCACTGGGATGGAAAGCCTTTGGAGAACAAATAATCATTGATGCGTCGATCAAGGTACCTGAAAGATACGAAACATGGCCACCAAGATGCACCCCATTTGAGTGGGAACAAGAGGCTATTAATCGGATGAAGGAGAAGTTTAGCGCAAAATAGAAGAATAAAAGCTAATATCCTTGGCATTTTACAGGAAATTGCTAGTTATTCGAGCGACTAGAATTTAAAAATCTCAATTACAGAATGTTAGCTATTTCTAATAGTAGGCCATTAATAGCGCGAGCATATTGCTTAATCCCTATATTTTAGACAATATATTGTAAATAGTTTGGAGCAGAATTTTGCAAACAAAGGAGGTTGATTAGTGGAAGTAATAATAATTCCACCTTACTCCAACGTTAACGTAACACAGTCAGCTTGGGAGCATGAGCTTATAGCTGAGATGAATAAAAGGGGTGAACTTGATGGGGTCAAGGTTGACATTGCAGAAGGTTATCCAACTGAATATTCTGGAGGGGGTCGGGGGGCAGACTTCACAGCATTCATAAGCGTGGGAGCTATTAAAAAGGTTAAAGAGTATTCCGAATGTGGCAAGTATGATGCCCTTATTGTATTGGGTGATTTGGAGCCAGGGTTTTATGCCACCCAAATGATTTCTAAAATACCGGTTGTCTATTCAATACACGCTGCTGCACATGTTGCATCTCTGATCGGCGAACGCTTTTCAATAATAAGTGTAACAGACGATTTGTGCCATGTAGTTAGACGACTTATGCAAGATCATGGTTTTGGCAACAAGCTTGTCAGTGTTAGACCCTACGGTATCTCATCAACCCAAGTATTTAGGTTTACGCAGAAATATAAGAAAGGGGAGAGGGATAAAGTACCTGAGGGAAAAAAAATTATAGACGCTATTACGACTCAATGCGTAGCAGCTATTGAAAAAGAAATGGCAGATTCTTTAATACTTGAATGCCCTGCAGTGCAAATATTATGGGAAGAGGTCAGGCAGAAACTTGATGATATGGGCTACCGGGAAATACAAATCATACGTAGTTTTCCTGCAGCTGTGGAAATGGCAAGGGTTATGGTGAATATGAAGCTGATGCCAGCACCGAGGGCATATCCTAGTGAGTCTCTAAAAGCAAAACCGGAGCACCGCTAAAATTCAAAATGACAGACATTTTTTAATATTAGGAGGAAACTGAAATTTTAACATAAAAGCGGGATTGCAGTAACAATAGGTTTAGCTTGAATATCTAATTTAATTGAAAAATAGAGGAGGGAATCGCATATGACGTAAACAATAGCTAGATTTTTAATGGTAATTACTTTATAAAAAAAATTATGGAGGATAGGGGCATATGATAAAAAGAGCATTATTATCATTATTATTAGTTCTATTAATAAGCGCAATAATTATTAGTTGTGCTCAACCAGCGCCAGCTCCAACACCGACACCGACACCAGCACCATCTCAATCGCCCAAACCAGCACCGATAAAGCTCAAATATGCTGAACAAAACCCTGAAAAAGGTTGGGCAGCGACTCATGCATCCATACCATGGCTTAAACAGATGGAAGATGCTACTAGCGGTGCTGTTCAATTTGAGGCTTATTACAGCAATACGCTGATTAAGGCACAAGACGCCTGGGAGGCTGTTAAAGCAGACTTGGCTGATGTTGCCCAGGTTATGTTTGTTTTTACGCCTGGGATGTTCTCTTTAACTCATGAGCTTATTTCTCTCCCATTCTTGCCAATGTCCACGGCTGAAGCAGGTAGTGCTGTATTGTGGCGAAACTACGAGAAATATCCGTCAGTTCAGAAGCAATTTGCTGACAATAAAGTAGTGCTACTATGGGCAGCATCGCCAAACTTATTGGTTACTACAAATAAACTGGTTAAGACAATGGATGACATTAAGGGAATGAAGATACGGACCCCTCCTGGATCTGCAACTGAGATGGTAAAGGCACTGGGCGCTGTTCCTGTGGCTGTGCCAATGCCCGATACTTACCTCAACCTGCAAAAAGGAGTCGTGGATGGAGCAATAGTGACCTGGGAAGCCATCCTCACTTTTAAGTTCTACGAGGTAGCGAAATACTATACTATTGCACCTCTCCTATCCAATGGCTTCTGTCAGGCATTTAATATTCAGAAATGGAATAGCCTGGACACTGAGACTCAGAAGCAGATAATGTCAGTCTGCGGTCTTAAGGGCTCTAAATTCTGGGGCAATGGGTTTAACTCTACGGAAGATGCTGTAAGTCCAATAATTAAAGAACGTAAGTATGACATGATTAAGTACACAGTACCTCCAGATGAGCTGGCAAAATGGAGAAAAATCGCCGGTGAGCCTTTGTGGGATGCCTGGGTGAAGGCAGAGGAAGCTAAAGGTCACCCCGAGGCACGTGATATCCTGAATGACACAATTAAATTCTTAAAAGAGTATAAATAACAATAAAAGATTAATAGTTTTTATGAACGGCTTTAGCAGAATTACAAGATATCTTTATAAAACAGTAAAGCCGATAAGTGCATTTTCTAATAGCATAGGTATTGTCGCTCTTGCCGCGATGATGTTAATCACCTCTGCAGACGTCCTCTTACGTAAATTGGTGAACATGCCTATATTGGGTTCTAACGAGATCGTCCAATATATGCTAGCCATTACTGTTTCTCTGGGTTTTGCTTATTGTGCTCTGGAAAAAGGCCATATCATCATAGATTTGTTGACTTCCAGGCTTTCATCAAATGCACGGTCAACTATTTACTGTGTTACTGGATTCTTAAGTTTAGTTTTAACCTCAATAATAACCTGGCAGGCTTGCATTTATATAACGGTGTTGGCTAAAACAGAAGCAGTTTCTCCCATACTATCTATTCCTGTCTTTCCTTTCGTGGGCGTAGTTGCTTTCGGCTTTTTCTTACTGACTATGGTATTCCTGATAAATTTTCTTGAGTTTTTAGACGAGGCCATGAAAAAGTGACCCCTCTTATTATAGGTATAATTGGAGTAGTTGTTCTTCTCCTGTTTATATTTTCAGGAATACCTCTTGGTGTTGCATTTGCTTTGATTGGCTTTGTTAGTTATATCTTTGTGCATAGCTTTGATGGCGCTCTTAGTATTTTGAGACTGGTTCCTTTCACTACATTCTCAGACTATAATTTTAGTGTGATTCCTCTCTTTGTGCTCATGGGTTCTTTTGCATTCGCCTCCCGTTTAGGCGAAGACCTCTATAAAAGCGCACATGGATTTTTGGGTAGTCTGCGCGGTGGGTTGGCAATGGCCACTATTGGTGGCTGTGCTCTTTTCGCCGCTATATGTGGTTCCAGTGTGGCTACTGCGGCTACCATGGGTAAAGTGGCTTTGCCAGAAATGCGAAGGTATAAGTATGACACTTCTTTGGCCTGTGGAGCTATTGCTGCTGGTGGTACCATTGGCATATTAATACCCCCTAGCGTAACTTTCATCATTTATGGCCTAATTACTGGCGAGTCTATCGGCAAACTTTACCTAGCTGGTTTTATACCGGGAATAATGCAGGCATCGTTATTTATGATTGCCATCAGTATCATGTGCCGTTTTAATCCGAGCCTAGGCCCTCCCGGACCAAAGGTAAAATTTAAGCAAAGGCTAAGAGCGCTTTTAAAATGCTGGAGTGCAGTGGTCTTATTCGTGATAGTAATTGGTGGCATTTACACAGGTTGGTTCAATGCTAACGAAGCAGCCGGCGTCGGCGCCTTTGCTACTCTTGTTATCGGTTTAGCCAGAAGGTCACTTGGATGGCAAGGTATTAAATCTAGCCTGCTTGATACCTCTAAGACTACCGCCATGATATTCCTGATAATGTTTGGGGCATTGATTTTTGGTTACTTCCTATCAATTACTGGCTTTTCTAAAGCCCTTTCCTCCGCAGTATCCGGCCTCCAAATATCCCCCCTTCTTATTTTGATAATGATCATCATTATCTATTTAATCTTGGGCTGCCTTATGGACACACTGGCAATGATTCTGATTACTGTGCCAATCTTTTATCCAATGATTCAGTCACTAGGCTTTGACGGGATATGGTTTGGCGTAATTCTGGTAATTATGGCAGAAACAGGTCTTATAACTCCGCCGATAGGCATCAATGTGTTCATAATCAAGGGACTGTATAATGATATAACTATGTTTACTATATTTAAGGGCATAGCTCCTTTCCTTATAGCTGACGCCATCCTCGCAGCCCTATTA
>CAZEAR010000054.1:0-11055 GCA_964510365.1 uncultured Dehalococcoidales bacterium
ACAAGTCCTTTTCAGGGAATAAGGCAGATAGCTGGATAATATCTGCCAGTAGTTGTGCCGTAGGGATCATAAAAATAGCGGCCACAACGATGAAACCAAGATTCTTTTAATAGGTATTGACTATATAAAATATTTATTGTAACCTAAGAGCTAGTCCGTATATCACTACTCCACCATCCGATTCAACATATTACTCATACGATCATATTGTTAACTATTCTTTAGAGGAAAAGGGAGCAACAATATGAAAAGATTCCGCCTTGGGGTTGATATTGGGGGAACCTTTACTGATTTTGCCCTGGTTGATGACAATACCGGTGAAGTTCGTGTAAATAAGTGTTTGACAACACCGTATGATCCTTCCGAAGCAATAATGAACGGCACCGATGCATTATTGAGACTGAATGAAGTATCCCCTTCTCAGGTAAATATAATTGTGCAGGGTACTACACTCGCCACCAATGCACTTATCGAAAGAAAAGGAGCAAAAACAGGCCTTATTACCACGGAGGGATTCAGAGACATCCTCGAAATGCGAAAGGAAACCCGTTATGATTTATATGATCTTTTCATTGAGATGCCTGAACCCGTAGTACCACGTCACCTGCGCCTCGGAGTACGCGAACGAGTTAACAAGAACGGTGAAATCATAACTGAACTTGACCAGTCACAATTGATAAAAGTAATAGATCAATTGCTGGAAGAAGGAGTTGAGTCAGTTGCAGTCTGCTTCTTACACTCATATGCAAATCCATATAATGAAGATTTGGCAGCGGAAGTGATACAAAAAAGAGCACCGAAGCTATTTATAAGCCTTTCGAATAAGGTGGCTAGTGTAATCCGCGAGGATGAGAGATTCTCAACAACTACGATAAATGCCTACGTAAGACCCCTCGCAGAAAACTATTTGACGAATCTGTCTGATAAACTGAGGTCTGTCGGTTTTAAAGGGTCATTATTTACTATGCTCTCAAACGGAGGATTGACTACTTTTGAGAATGCCAAGAAGATACCCGTACGGTTAATAGAATCGGGACCGGCCGGAGGCACCATGGCAGCGGTTTTCTATAGTACGCTGCTTGGTGATGCTAACCTAGTCGCCTTTGACATGGGCGGTACTACTGCAAAAATATCCATGGTACAGGATGGAAAACCGGCTATCATTTCTACATTTGAGGCAGCTCGATTACAAAGGTTTACTAAGGGGAGTGGGCTGCCAGTCATGATTCCAGCGGTAGACATGATTGAAATCGGTGCCGGCGGAGGCAGTATCGGCTGGATAGATAACCTAGGATTACTGCGGGTCGGACCGGAAAGCTCCGGCTCTAACCCGGGTCCGGCATGTTACGGATTGGGAGGAGAGGAACCAACGGTCACTGACGCTGCTATTATTCTTGGCTATCTAGACCCCGACTATTTTTTAGGTGGCGAGATGAAACTGTATAAGGAAAAAGCCATAGATGCTATTGGAGAAAAGCTCGCTAAACCACTAGGATTGAGTATAACTGAAGCATCATGGGGTATCCACCGAGTTGTTACCGAGAATATGACCGGGGCCGCCCGTATACATATACTGGAAAAGGGGAAGGACCCAAGGAGGTTTGCTATAGTTGCTTTTGGAGGTGCTGGGCCGATTCATGCCTGGCAGGTGGCAAAGCTCATTGGTTCTTCAAGGATTATTTCACCATTGAGTGCAGGGGTAATGTCAGCAATCGGATTCCTGGTAACGCCGGTAGCTACAGACTTTGTACAGACCTATATCTCGAATTTAGATGAGGTTGACTGGCAGCGGGTAAATACCATAATGGAAGATATGGAAAAGCGAGCAATTGCACAGGTAACAATGGGCGGTGTACCGCCTGATAAAATCGTCATCAGCCGCTCCGCAGATATGAGATATGTCCGGCAGGGTCGAGAAATAAATGTTCCAATACCAAATGGACAATTATCTAAGCAAAGCATTGAGACCATACGGCAATCCTACTACTCAGTTTATAAGGAACTTTATTCGCGTTATTTGACAGATGTGCCTATCGAAACGGTGAGCTGGAGATTGTTAGCGAGCGGACCAAAACCCAAAATCCAGCTAAAAAAAAGTGGGCACGAAACCGGTGCAATGCTAAAAGGGAGAAGAATGGCATATTTCCATGAATATAATAATTACCAGGAATGTAATGTCTATGACCGATATCTTATGGAACCTGGTACTTGTATCGAAGGCCCGGCTATAGTTGAAGAAAAAGAGTCGACTCTTATTGTTGGACCAGGTGGTAAACTGAGAATTGATGAATACCTTAATGCCATAGTTGATTTTTAGTATTTGTTTTACCAACAGCTGCAGAATAGCGAAACTTGGAGGTAAGTAAACCGATGGAGGAATTTGATCCTGTCACCCTGGAAATTTTGTGGGAAAGACTAATAACAATAGTTGATGAGGGTGCAGTGAGCTTAAGGAATACAGCTTTCTCTCTCCTTGTTAGAGAAGGAAACGATTTTGCTATTGTTCTACTTGATGCTGAAGGTAATGCTGTCGCTCAGAATAGAGCTAGTCTCCCCTGTTTTACCGGCACCATACCTCCTACAGTAAAACATGTGGTTAATGTATTTCGAAACACATGGCAACCCGGTGATGTTGTCATTATAAATGATCCCTGGTTATCTGCCGGACATGTCAATGACCTGACATTGGTTACTCCCGTTTTTAGCGATACAGGTCTGGTAGCGTTTACTGCAAATACAGCACATTCAGCTGATATTGGCGGTGTGCGATATGGTGGGCGTGGCCGTGACATTTATGAAGAGGGTTTAAGGTTACCTGCCCTTAAGATATATGAAGCCGGTAAACCGAACAAGACCCTTATTGATATGATCAGGGCAAATGTACGTTTACCAGATCATGTAATTGGTGATATCGAAGCTCAAGTTTCAGCTAATGAAATAGCTGGTCGAAAGCTAAAGGAACTATTAATAGAATTCAGCATCAAAGACCTGTCACTATTGGCATCCACAATCTTGACACGTTCCGAATCGGTTATGCGTTCTGCTATTATGGAGGTGCCGGACGGCAAATGGTCCCACGAGGTTAAAATGGATGGCGTCGGAGAAATCCTGACTATCGTGGCTACGATATTGAAAAAGGCCTCTACTATCCACGTAGATTATACGGGGACCTCTTTACAAATCATAGCTCCGCTCAATAGCGTACCAAACTATACTTATGCCTACACTGCTTATCCTATAAGGGCTTCCCTGTGTCCCGGGCTGCCGAATAACGACGGGGTTCTACGTCCAATCACAGTTAGTTCTCCTGCCGGAACATTACTCAACCCCCTTCCACCGGTACCTGTGGGTTTACGAAACATAACAGGTCACTTCCTTGCTGAAGCTGTTTATGGCGCTTTAGCGCACGTGGTGCCCGATAGGGTCATTGCTGGAAGTGGTTCGGCTCCAACACCATCCTTTGTCGTTAACGGTAAAAGTGATGAGGGTAATGAATTTGCCGATATGTTTTTTATGTCAGGTGGTATGGGTGCTCGACCTAATATGGACGGCTTATCTTGCGTCAATTTCCCGGCCAATGTAGGTGCTAGCCCTGTGGAAATCCTGGAAAGTACGTTGCCGCTTCTTTACGAGGAAAAGGAGTTTCTTCCTGACTCGGCTGGTAAAGGAGAGTATCGTGGCGGTTTTGGCGCCCGGCATCGTTTTAAGGTTATTTCTTCAGGACCAGTATGGATATCGCCGGTTGTAGATAGAACAATTACCCCGTGTGGTGGTCTTCTGGGGGGAGATACAGGCAGCTTGCTTAAAATGGCTGTCACACCATACAAAAAAATTGTGCCTAAGGATTTTACTATGCTTGAACCCGGCGATGTGGTCTCTATAGAAGTATGCGGTGGTGGTGGTTATGGTGATCCCCAAAAGAGACGCCAAGAACTGATTGAAAAGGATAAAAAGGCTGGACTGATAACTAAATAGAATTTCACTAATAATAAATTAAACAGGTTACTTAATCCAAGAAAAGAAGGCTTAACTATTTAAAGTTTTTGGGGGAGATAGGTGATTACATTTCGTGAAGAGATGAACAGCGTTCCACCTTATATAATTGGCACTAAATTCAGCGAGCAACTAGAGAAGTACGGCATAACGAGAGTAGCCAAGCTGAACTCAAATGAACCGGCATTCGGGCCATTCCCAGATGCGATAAAAGCCATGAAAGACGCTATTCTTCATTTTAATAAGCTCCCTGAAGATGGCAGCCCCGAACTTAAGGATAAATTATCAAAGAAATTTGGCATCCCTATGAAAAATATCTGCGTTAGTGCGGGTAGCTGGGAAGTATTGAGGTTACTAGCCCTCGCTGCAATAGAAAGGGGAGACGAGGTAATTATGGGATGGCCTACCTGGCCTCCGGCAAAGAAGGAAACTCAGGTCATGGGTTGTGCCTGTATTAAAGTGCCTCTTTTATATTATGTCTATGATTTACCACAAATATTGGAGAGAATTACGACACGAACAAAAATGATATATATCTGTAATCCTAATAATCCAACCGGTACAGTGGTAACCAAAAAACAGCTGGACGACTTTTTCAGCAAAGTGCCAGATAATGTAGTAACGGTGGTTGATGAAGCTTATGCTGAGTACAATTATAACCCTGAATATTGCAGCGCAATAGAGTATTTGAACTCATCTAAACCACTGCTGGTTTTAAGAACTTTCTCTAAGATATTTGGTTTAATCTCTGGCAGGATCGGTTATGGAATAGGAAGCACTGAGATAATTCAAAATCTGGAGAAATGTCGACCTCCCATGAATATCAATCTGGCTGCGGAAATAGCAGCAACGGTAAGTTTAGACGATGTGGAAACGCTTATACAGCGTGCAAAGCATAACTTTGAGCAGAGGGAATATCTGCATGGAGAGTTTAAAAAGATGGGTTTGGAATATACTCCTTCGGAAGCAAATTTTGTATTTGTAAATGTTCAACACGATTCTATGGATATATGGGCAAAGCTTATAGCTTTTGGAGTACTGGTAAGGCCAGGTAAGACATATGAATGTCCTACATGGTTGAGGGTAAGTATCGGTTTACCTGAAGAAAACAAGATTTTTATAGATGCGCTGAAAAAGGTTCTTGTTCAATAAAGGTAAACATAATAACAACTGAACCGGTTAAATATGGATTGGGATGCTTGAAATGTATCCCGCAGAATTATAGTCGTCGAATATTTTTATGTATTGTACTTATGTGATATAGATGATATATTTATACTAATATCCAAAGGTGAATCCTGATAAAATCACCGGAATATACCGGTAAGAATAAAGTTGGGGCTTGTGTAGGGAAATCTATAAACATTGTGCCAATACCTTTCTACACTAGCAGTGCATTATGCGTGTAATCAAAGATCAGTAACGTTTAACGAGAACGAACCTGAAAGGAGGTGAAATATGTAATGAAACTAAAGTGATTTGCAAGGTTTAATTATGTGATTTGGGAGGAAAAGGAATATGAAAAAAACACTTATCTATTCCGTGGTAGTAGTATTACTAGTAGCAGCATTTGCGTTTACCTCTTGTTCAGCCCCGCCGGCAACACCGACCCCTTCCCCCACACCAGCACCAGCACCGACACCACAACCATCAGCTAAAACTTATGAATTAGTATTCTCCAGCTTTTTAACTGCAGAAAACCCGGTTGATATTATGAAATTATATATGTCGGAAGTGGAGAAGAGGAGCCAGGGAAGAATTAAATTCCAACAGCACTGGTCAGGGACCTTAATAAAAGCTCCTGATCATTACGATGGAATCAGAACGGGTGTAGCTGATATTGGTATGCCGGTCATGTCTTATACCCCGGGCGTTTTTCCGCTATCAGATGGTATGAGCCTTCCCTTTGATGTGAAGAACAATGAGCAGTTTCAAAAAATCATCCGGGACGTATATTTCAACATGCCGGAAGTACAAAAGGAATTTTCTGAGGTTCATTCACTGTACCATTTTATACCCGGACTATTTCAACTTCATACCACTGGTAAGCAAGTACGTAAAATGGCAGATAGTAAAGGCCTCCAGGTCAGGAGTCCGGGTGGTGCAGTAAGTATGCTCGTAAAAGCATGGGGAGCTACCCCGGTTAGTATGCCCATGTCTGAGTCATACGTAGCGCTACAGAAAGGAATTGTTGACGCTATAACCTGCCCTTATGAAGCAATGATGACAGGTAAGCTGGGTGAGTTAGCAACATATCATGTTGAAGGGAATTTTTGCGGTAATTCACTTTTTATGTGCATGAATAAGGACAGTTATGCATCCCTTCCGGATGACCTGAAAAAAATCATAGACGACACCGCTTATGAATGGTGGGTTGTAGCAGGTCAAATGAATGATCAAATTGATTCTGTAGCTAAGAAATGGTGTTTGGATCGCGGTAATAAGGCGTATGTAATCCCAGAATCCGAGAGAGCAGAATGGGATAACGCTTCGGCGAGCGTACGCCAGCAATGGATAAAGGAAATGGAAGATAAAGGCTTGGCAGGTCAGAAGTATGTTGATACGGTGATGGAATTAAAAAAGAAATATCCTAATTAATAAAATTTTTCTATGACACGCTTCAATACAATCATTTATTTACTAGCACGTGCTCTGGTATGGGTGGGTATAACTGCCACAATTGCCATGATGCTTTTAGCAGTGTCGAATATATTGGGCAGATATCTTTTTAATACACCCATACCAGGGACTTTTGAGCTAGTTGAGTTGATGGGAGGTGTAGCAGCTTCAAGTTTCCTTGCCTATCCGCTTATCGCAAATCGTCATATCTATGTAGAGTTGATAGTGCGGCGTTTTTCTCCGCGTACACAACGAGTCCTGATTGCTTTTGCAGCATTGATAACCGCTCTGATGATATTTTTTATAGCGCGGCAGACAACCATGTATGCGCAGCGTTCAATGCTTGCTAACCATGTAACAGATGAAACTAAAACCCCTCATTTCCCATTTATGTACTATGCCTGTTTCTGTTTTATTGTGGTTGGACTGGCATTCCTGAGGGAAATGTTTATAGCAATGCGCGAGGT
Source organism: uncultured Dehalococcoidales bacterium (assembly GCA_964510365.1). Taxonomy (GTDB): domain Bacteria; phylum Chloroflexota; class Dehalococcoidia; order GIF9; family UBA5629; genus CAZEAR01. The sequence goes on from CAZEAR010000054.1 coordinate 7,080, forward strand.
AAAGAAGAAATGAACCCGATCACAGTTGGCATTATAGGCATTGTGGTAATGATTACGCTCCTGATGTTTCGTGTCTGGATCGGTGCTGCTATGATGCTAGTTGGAATCGTAGGATTTGCTCTATTATCTTCAGCCAGAACAGCATTAGAAATGGCAGGTGTGACCGCATATGGCACCATGGCAGATTACAATTTTACCGTGGTTCCTCTCTTTGTGTTAATGGGAGAGATTGCCTACAACGCTAGAATCAGCAGTGATTTATATGCCACAGCGAACAAATGGATTGGTCAACTAAGGGGTGGTTTAGCAATGGCTACAGTATGGGCATGCGCGGGATTCGCTGCTATCTGCGGTTCAAGTGTCGCTGCTGCTGCTACGATGGGTACTGTAACCCTGCCTGAAATGGAAAAACATGGCTATGATGAATCACTCCGTGCGGGTTGCGTCGCAGCAGGTGGTACATTGGGAATATTGATACCACCAAGCATGGGTTTTATTGTTTATGGCATTATCACCAATGTTTCTATCGGAGCACTTTTTATTGCCGGTATTATCCCCGGTATAGTGCTAGCCACTTTATTCACGATTAGCATTGCCATTCAAACGCATATCAATCCAAAACTAGCTCCAATAGCAGAAAAGTCAACTTTAAAAGAAAAGTTGCTTTCATTAACAGGTCTGCTGGACATGCTTGTCTTATTCTTACTGGTGATCGGGGGTCTTTTTGTGGGGATTTTTACTCCTACTGAGGCAGGCGCGGTTGGCGCTTTCGGCGCAATCGTATTGTCATTGATTAGAAAGCGGCTTACTTTAAAAGGTTTCACCAATGCAATCATGGAAACAGCATTGACTACCGGTATGGTCTTTTTCATCCTGATTGGGGCTATGATTTTCAATAGGTTTCTGGCGATAAGCTCCATCCCCGCATTTTTATCTGACTGGGTAGGGAACCTCCCTTTACCACCGGTTGGTATCTTGATCGTCATATTGTTTATTTACCTGGTTCTCGGCTGCATTATCGATTCAATGGCGATGATTTTGCTTACAATACCAATTTTCTTTCCAGTAGCAATGGCTATCGGATTTGATCCTTTATGGTTCGGAGTAATAACCGTGATAGCAATGGAGATGGGACTTATCACACCGCCGGTCGGTATGAATGTTTACGTAGTGTCGGGAGTTGCTCGTGGTATATCTTTACAGGTTATTTTCAAGGGTATTTTCCCATTTCTCATTATGATGATAATTATGATAATAATATTAATATTGTTTCCCGATATCGCAACGTTTCTACCTAGATTTATGATGTAGGGCAGCCCTACGAGGTGAAATTCCAGAGTGTATTGTGAATCCTGAGGTAATCCCAACCGGGCGACCACGTCAATAAATAACTGTAAATTTATTAATAGCAGGCATAAAAGTGGAGGAAATAAAATCGTAATATGTCCCACCGACACTTGAGACTATTTTAGTTACGGCAACGACGCAGGAACCGGTACAATAAAAGGGAGAATCAATGTGAACGATATAGACGAATTAATTGATGGAGCAATCGATGCTCATGTCCACGCTGCTCCCGATCCCCTGCGCCAGCGACGGCTTGACGCACTTAACCTGGCTATTAAGGCTAAAGATATGGGAATGAGAGCTATTGTTATTAAATCTCATCATTATAGCACGGCACCGGTGGCGTCAATCGTGAATCAAGTCGTTCCGGATTTCCTGCTTATCGGCAGTCTGGTACTGAATTGGGAAGTGGGTGGCTTAAATCCTGTTGCTGTGGAGGTGGCCGCTAAAACAGGAGCTAGAATTATCTGGATGCCTACACTCGCCTCTGTAATCGACACTAAAAAAAGAATGGCGGCTACGCACTATCCCCTGACAACTTCAGTTAGATATCCCAATAAAGGAATTTCTCTAACCAGTCCCGATGGTAAGATATTGCCGGAGACGATGACAATTTTGGAAATCATAAAAGATTATAATATTGTTTTAGCTACGGGGCATATCTCAGAGTCCGAGATATATACCCTTGCTATCCACGCAAAATCCATGAAAGTCAATATTGTCGTGTCTCACCCTCTTACTACAGGAGCAGGAAGTCCTCTTACAATTAAACAGCAGCAGGAACTAGTAAACGAGGGTGCCTACATTGAACATTGTTTTAACGCCTGTTTGCCCCCTGAGTTAGCTACTTCCGCTAAAGAAATGGTTGAGCATATTAAAGCTGTCGGGGTAGAGAATTGCATATTGAGCACAGATCTCGGTCAATATTATAATCCGACACCGCCGGAGGGTTTTAGGATGATGCTAGCTAATATGCTAATGGAAGGCCTTTCGGCAAAGGAGTTGGAAATTCTAATTAAGAAAAACCCGGCCAAACTTCTCGGACTGGATTAATAGTTATATGTTAAACGAGAGATAGATATTTAATTTTGTTGGAGGAAATATGGATATGGAAAAAGAACATGCTTCTAATGGCCGTCCTTCCTGGTGGCGAGCCAAGATCGGATCTATCATACCATCGGTAGACCTGGTGTCCTGCCAAGAAATGCAGACCGTATTCCCATCAGGGGTTATGCTGCTGCAAACCAGGGTAATGATGAAAGAGACAACACCGGATGCGCTGGTCAAACTCAGTGAGGAAGTGCTTTATGCTGCACAACTTTTGGGCACGGCGAAACCTGATGTGATCAGTTACGGTTGCACTTCATCAGCTATTATTAAAGGCGCCGAATATGAAGCTAATATAATTAAAAAGATTGAGGAGGTCTCTGGCGCCAAAGGTACAAGCATGGCGTTCTCTATCACTGAGGCTCTCAATTTTCTTAACGCCAAAAAGATTGCCATGGTCACTCCTTACCTGCAAGAAATTGTTGACGCCGAGGAAAAATATCTGGAATCTTTTGGATTCGATGTTATCTATTCAGAGACACTGGGCAGGGTAGATCCATTAGGGACCATGGCACGCACGCCTCGAGAAAACTACAATTTTACGCTTAATGCCGCTAACAATGCGCCTGAAGCTGAAGTAATAGTTATTAGTTGCGGGGCAATGCGCTCTATTGAAATTATCGAAGATCTCGAAAGTGCAATTGGAAAGCCGGTGGTAAGCAGCAACCTCTGTTCCGCCTGGTTGTGCTTAAAGCTGGCTAATATCAAAGAGCCGATTTATGGTTATGGAAGTTTACTGGCTAATAAAAGATAATTACTTCTATAGATTTCTGAACTTATCTAATGAGTCAAAATAGTCAGATTTAATGTATATATAACAACAGCCTTTATCTTTTGCTATTAATCCTAATGCCTTTGCTTCGCCATACGATGCAGTAATGAGGGGCAAAGTTCAACCATTAATAAGAGATACTATCTTTACGAGCACTCTGGTAGGCTGAGAAGGTTATTAGGTTGCTCACCATCCGTAACTGTTTTTAAATATTTATAGCCGTGTTGGCTTATGGCAACTATAACCTGAGCCGAATAACCGCCCTGACTTACATAAAATGATGTACCATTTTCAATACCCTCAATTGCCTGGGCTTGTGATAATTTCCAGGGTGAACCGCTTGAATCTACGCCGCCAACATATAAAATACGTTCGTGAGGATTTTGCCTGTCGCTTTTGTTAATGCAACTGATTTGTACTGTTGTCGCCATAATTCACCTCCTATACAGCTAATATAACACAAAGTAGATTTCTACTAAAAGCGCGGTAATTTTAATTGCCTTTATTAAAAAAACCTTTCATTTGAGGCAGAGCAAGTATGAAATTGAGACCTTTTTACGGTATTAGCGATGGAGCATATACCTCGCCGGCCCAATGTAGATATTATGTGTTAAGTGTGATAATATAGCTCGGACAAGAGAAGCCCCTATGTAAAATTAGAGCACCGAATGGGCGCTGGTGCGCGCCACAATGGGCTAAACTCTTTTAAGCCAGCCGATAGAGACATAAAACATATGGCGTCATCTCCAG
>CAZEAR010000054.1:11065-11850 GCA_964510365.1 uncultured Dehalococcoidales bacterium
GGCAGACTACATAGGGTCATCTTGTTTAAATCGCGAACCTTACTTTAGCACAGATAGGAGAGTGGGGAAAAACCAGTATCCTTATGCATTTAAGAAAGAAAGGCTAATACACACCTGAGCTTAGTTTTGATACCTTTTAAAAGTATTGGCTAACAAAACTTGATTGCCTTTATATACTTGATGTAAATGCATAGAATTACTGCCATTGTATCGCCAGATCTCCAGTCAAAATGATCCCTAAACTATAGACAACAATTATTGACGAATGGAAATACCTATCATCCAATGTTATATAAGCACAATTTACTAAGGAGGGGGAATATTCATGAAATTGGAGCTTGAGATACACAATATACATGATGTTGAATTTAGTGAAAAGACTGAAATTGAAGCAGGGAAGCTTAAGATAAATCGTCAAGAGCTTCAAAATTTATTGCAACAGGATAAAAGGCTTAAAAAAGTTGATATCGAGTTGGCAAGACCCGGCGAAAGCTGCCGTATACTCCAGGTGAGTGATATAATTGAACCCCGAATTAAAATTGGCGGAGATGCGGAAGATTTCCCCGGTGCCTTGGGCAAACAGGGAACAGTTGGGATGGGACGTACCTGCGTACTTCGAGGTACAGCTATTATATTGAGTAATCAAGGCGATCCCAAACTGTTACCGGAGGGCGAAGATGAAATGGGCAATATCATTGATATGTCAGGTCCCGGGGCAGCATACAGCTTATTTGCTAAGAACCTCAATATTGTACTTTTACCCTACCCTGCAGAAAATACCAGCC
>CAZEAR010000055.1:0-7562 GCA_964510365.1 uncultured Dehalococcoidales bacterium
TTCCAGGGGGACGCCTGTCCCAATTTTCTGAATATCATCTTCGGTGATCAAAGGGTGCTTTTTTAAACTTGACTTAACTTGTTGAATAAATTGGTCTTCGAAAAGAGTCATGTTGAATTCATCACATATCTTCATAATGCCGTAGAACTCATCTTCAGGCATGATCTCACCAAATTCACCCCAGCGGGACGCATCAGGCACGGCGTTCTGGTACCAGGGAGATTTAATGTTCAATAGCTCGTCTGGATCCAAATTGCCTATAAATACCTGGTTCGGTGGGTAAGCGACGGCCTGATCAAAAGTCTGCAAATGATTTAGAATCGGTTGTAACAGACTGGAATTATGAAAAAGTTCCCGTGACGGTTTAGAACCATGACGTACCAAACTCGGCACATGGGCCAGAAAATAAGATACCCCTTTTACTACCGGAACCTGAATATAGTGCGTATTGATATTTGCCATTATTACACCTTTTAAAAGTTGAGGCTAGTTGATCGATACAAAAATAAATCCAAGCACCTGGATTTATAATCGACTCGCATGATTATCAATGATATCAATATGATTAACTGCTTAGCTTATTTATTATAATTAAATTCAATATTATAGCTATAGCGTTATTGTTTATTTACGTACTTGGTATAGATTTTACCGCAGTACTTCCTCCTTGTACAATCCGACTGAATCCGGACCGGAATTATCATCCGGCGGTCAAAATCATATCAGTGTTTACTTATGATTTACCCCCTTATTTCTTAGTTTTTTGGTGGCCTTATAATCTATATCATACGTTGCGGGATTGATAATAACTCCATAGTCTGTCTTAGCTCCCTCAACCGAGATTACTTCACAAATGACATCTTCTCGCACTTTCTCCACATCTCTCTCAAATGGATTACCAAAACCACCTGCTCCCATAAAGCGACATTCCATTACATCACCTGTGCGGTAGCCGATAAATGTACCGGTGTCAATTTTCTCCGTAGTTCCGTTAACTCGGTGAAAATATACGGCGTTGGGTTTCGGTTTCTTACCGCCAAATAGCCCTTCGGGTGCAACGTAATCTCGCATGCCTGCTCCTACCAGCGCAGCCCCGTCGAAGCTATCGCATAGATACTTTACAATATATACGTGACCGCTGCCGCTGCGAAATTTTCCGGCACCTGCGGAATCAGGTACTTGCTCATGTTGCAGGATATGTACAGGTTTTACCAGTTCAATTACCTCGACATCCGGAAGACGCATTCCACCGAGATTAAAGAGCGGGCCTCCCAGGTCCCAGCCATCATAGCCTTCTGTTCCGCCCGAAGGCGCACACGTCATAAAAAAATCGATATCGACCCACTTCCTATTTGTACGCGGATTATAACCGCTGGAAAAATATTGAGTCATCTTACCATGGGGCGCAGCTATCGAGGAAGGAATAGCCTTGGTCATGGCAAGCAATATGGCCTCGCCGATACATTCGGTGGCTGTAGTCGTACACTTTGCCACGGGCGCCGGAAATGTCGGATTAATCCAAGTACCTTCCGGAGCTATAATCTCAATTGGCGCCATGGAACCATGATTCCTTTTCACTATTCCGGGCAGAGCATAGGCCAAAGCTAAATGACATGCAGAAAACGTATTCCCCCAACTGCTGTTAATATACCCCTTTACCGTTCGATCACTATCGGAAAGGTCAATGGTGAGCTCATCGCCTTTTACGGTGATCTTGACTCTGGCGGTAACCGGCCTGTCCCTGTCTATGGCATCATGGTCAGTCGACTTTTCCCCGCAATATGTACCATCGGGGATTTGGTTAATCATATTACGTACTTCTCTTTCTGTAGCCGCTAATATCTCATCTATAGCTCCGTCGACAGTCTCTGAGCCATATCTTTCGAGCATTTTTAGGAGATGTCTTTCTGCGACTGTACAGGCGCCTACTTCACACATGATATCTCCCCAGACAATATCAGGAAGTTTAATATTTCTCAGGAGAAGCGACTTAATACCATTATTAAGATTGCCTCCCTGGTATAACTTAATTGCCGGGATAAGTATCCCATCTTGCCATATTGTTGTAGAGGTGGGGTCATTGCCGGCGACTCCTTTATTTCCGGTGTCGGCCATATGTCCTTTCACGATAGCCCAGAACATCAACTCTCCTCGATAAAATACAGGTTTGGCTATATTCAAATCGCCGATATGAGTATTACCGGTATATGGATCGTTGTGGATAAAGATATCTCCTTCTTGGATATCGCCTTCAAAGGTAGCAGCTATATTTTCCAGTGATATACGATTTGCACCGGCAAGTATGGGGACGTATTCTTTTTGCGCCACAAGTCTAATATTTTTATCGAAAATCGATACGGCAAAATCCCTTGCCTCTGAAAAGACGGTAGACCGTGATGTTCTGATCAAAACCCTGCCCATCTCTTCATTAATGGCATTAAACCTGCTATCCAGCACTGCGACAATTATCGGATCGACTTTTGACTTTTTCGCTGACATAGTCATCCTTACCTTAAAATTTAAGATTTATTGAATAAGATTCAAAATGGCACGCTTTGTTATAGATTTAATCAAGTCAACTTTGTATGTATTCTTTGGCAGAGGGGTCGCTGTTTGAGCTGTTATTTGCGCCGCCTCTTCGGCTGATTTATCGTTTATTATTTCACCGGCAATCATTTCCTCGGCGCGAATAGCTCTATAAGGTATAGCAGATACTCCGCCGAATACTATTTTAGCCTGGATACATATCTTATCTATTATCGTGGCTGACACCGATATACTAACAATAGCAGGATCGAATTCATTCCTTAACCCCGCCTTAATAAATGAACCTTTGCTATTTATCGTAGTATCAGGTATCTGTATTTCAGTAAGTATATCGGTATGCTGAAGGACATTGCCTAGAGGGGTAAAAAAATCTTCGAATTGAATAACTCTTTCCCCCGCGATACCGGTTATTTTTGCTTTAGCATCCATGGCCACTAGAAGCGGAGCAATTTCTGAAGCACATACTGCGCAACAGTCTTTAATATCATAAACCGCGTGATACTGGTTATCTCCTTCCAGGGCATAACAAGTATTACCACCTTTTCTACGGCAATAATAAAGATTATTACTTGACTGGTAATACCAGCATTTAACTTGCTGACAGATTTCGCCGCCGATTGTAGCCATATTACGGTATTGGGGAAATCCGGATAATTTTACTGCCTTTGCCAGAATGGCAAATTTTCTAAGAACTATTTTATTAGTTGCTATTTGATTTAGCTTCGTGGTGCTTCCGATTCTGATACAAGCTTTGTCTTCAATGATATAGTCTATTTTGGGATTTACAGTGCTTTTCAAATTTATCAGTACTCCGGGCAGGATTGGTTGTGTCCTTCTTTTTAATTCACGGAGTAAACTTGTACCGCTGGCGATTATAGTTGCCCTTTCCCCATAGGTTTTTAATAAGAAGACGGCTTCATTAATGGTCCTGGCATCAAAATGTATAAACTTAGGAAGATAATCCGTGCTTATCAGTCCATTCGTCTCTGATAGTTCAGCAGGCGATGCGGCTTCTTCACTAGAATGAATACTGATTGTTTCCGATATTTTCATTGATTATACCTCCTTCTTATTGTTCATCTTGCTTTGCCAGGCACTCAGGATTAGATCTGGAGTCGCAGGGGCATAATTAAGCCTTATCCCGGTAGCATTATGAATAGCCTGCGCGATAGCTGCTGCAGGACAGTTTACCGAAGCCTCTCCTCCGCCTTTTATGCCGAAAGCGCCTACGGGATCATATGTATCGGCAAATAATATTTCAGGGTCTGGTAAATCTAAAGATGTCAATATTTTATAATCCAGGAAATTCGGATTTAATACTGCACCGGTATTAGTATCAAAGATAAGATTTTCTACCAGTCCTAACCCGCTGCCCTGTCTTATACCTCCTGCAACCTGATTTTCCAGTATATTGGGATTGATAACGGTTCCGCTATCCTGTACAGATACATACTTTAGGATCTCTATATCGCCGGTCTCAATATCAACCTCGAGTTCTACAAAGTGTGCTAGAAAGCATAAGGCCGTTGGTGACGGCGGAACATTTTTTGATCCTCTGCCGACGATGCTGGGCGCCGGTAAATGGTCAGGATTGATTCTAGCGAGTATTTCAGCAAGTTCGGATTGAATGCCGGATCTTGTGGTCAAGGCGAACATATCTTGAGAAACTACTTCGGTAACCGACATGCTTTTTTCAGGATGGGCTTTTACGTAGATTGTTCCATTTTTAATGTCCAGATCTTCGGGTTGTGCTCCCAGGGTTCCACTTGCCAATTCGCATAGCTGTCTTTTGGCATCGGCGGCGGCTGCTTGAGTAGCCAGACCGACGACGTGTGCGCTGGAGCTGGCAACCGTTGGTACACTCCAGGGACAAGTAGCTGTATCGCCATGGGTTCCTATAATATTTTCAAAGGGCACTCCCAGTTCCTCTGCTACAATTTGAGCCAAGGCAGTGTCATTTCCCTGTCCCATACGCCCTATACCGGTAAGTAAATTAACGCTGCCATCACGATTGACTTTCACAATGACCGAAGGAGCACCATAGGCCCTGACACCGCTGAAATAAGCGTTCACCGCAATTCCTATACCTCGTCTCTTTGGCCCTCTCACTTCCACCGGTTTGCCCCAGCCCTTCCATTTTTCTTGCCAGCCTATAAGTTCGGCACCCTTTTTAATACATTCTTCCAGTCCGCAACTGGAAAGAGTTTCTTTTTGAAGTGGGAGGCCCAGTGCTTTGTAATAGGGTTCCATAGGGCGTATCCGTTCACCGGCACGCGTGTGGTTTTTCAATCTTATCTCCACGGGATCGATATTCAGTTTTTCGGCAGCGGCGTCTATTAATTGTTCCATAAAAAAGTTCATCGTTAATGTGCCGACACCTCTCATGGCAGCGCCGGTAAGCAGGTTTGTAGATACGCCATGCATTTCGAATCTACCATGTGGCGTCCTGCCACCCCATTGCTCGCTGATGCTTTGGTGAGGATCCGGTTTGACACAATATGCCCCGTTGTCGTAGTGTTGCTTAATATGCATTGACACAAAAGAGCCATCTTTTTTAACGCCCAGTTTGCCCCAGGATACCGGCTTTTCGCGCCTAACGATAGTGGCAAAGCATTCTTCCTGGGTTAATTCCAGTCTTACCGGCTTCATGGCTTTTTGAGCTAAAAGTACTGCTATGAGATGAAAATTATTCAGATACCATGCACCGAAAGACGGACCTGTCTGCAGGGCGATGACTCTTACCTTATTTTGAGGCAATTTAAAAAATCGAGCTAATTCATCCCGACAGGCATACGGGGTTTGAGTCGCAGTAACCAGAGTCAGTTGATCGCCTTCCCATCTGGCAATACATGCGTTTCGCCCCAGCAGCCCGTGCTGTTGTGTCCCCATAGTGGTTTTAAGTTCCACAACTACATCAGACTCTTTGAAGCCCTTATCTACGTCTCCCCAATTAAAGACGACAGGTGTTCTTACGTTTCCATCTTCCAGTACCCGGGGTGCATCGGGTTTCATGGCTTCTTCCACATCAAATACATGAGGCAGTTCTTCATATTCCACTTCTATCAGCCTCAGAGCTTCTTCGGCGGTCCTCTTATTCCTAGCAGCTACGGCAGCTACTTCATCGCCAAAAAAACGGACTCTTTTATCAAGAACTCTCCCTCTATAGTTACCTCCGACTTCGCGCCATTCTTCCGTGGGTACTTCTTTGTGGGTTATTACAGCTTCAACACCGGGCAGTGATTCTGCTTTATGAGTATCAATTTTTACTATGTTAGCATGAGCGTAGGGACTTCTCAGAATCTTGGCATGCAATGTGTTTACTGCGTTAAAATCCACGGCATATTGTAAACTGCCGGTAACTTTATCACGGGCATCTTTTAGGGGTAGACGCTTTCCGATAACAGAAAAATTTTTATTCATAGTTATCCACCTCTCATCCTTGCAGCTGCGGTTAATATTGACTTAACTATCTTTGGATAGGCACCGCATCGGCATAGGTTACCTGAAATAGCTTCTCTGACTTCGTACTCTGAGGGATCAGGGTTCTTGTCCAGTAGAGCTTTAGCCGAAAGAATCATCCCGGGCGTACAGAACCCGCATTGCATACCATGATGCTCAATAAAAGCTTGCTGAACTGGATGTAATTCTCCCTCGGCCGAAAGTCCCTCTATCGTTTCAATGTTTTTACTATCGGCTTCCACCGCTAATGTCATACATGAGCAGATAGGTTCTCCATCCATCAGGATAGTACAGGCCCCACATTCTCCTTCATTGCATGACACTTTTACTCCAAGTAAGCCAAGTTCATCCCTTAAGCATTCTGCTAATGTCCAATACGGTTCAACCTCTAGTTCGTACTGCTTTTTATTTACCGAAAGTTTTATCTGCTGTTTCATTTGATGTCCTCTACTTTCCCAAAGCTCTATCAGCCGATATTCTTATTGAACGTTTCACCAGTACCTCAGTCAATTTCATACGGTAATCAGCAGGAGCTCGCAGATCACTGATACACCTGGTTTCATGAGCTGCTATCTCGGAGGCTTCTTCAATCAATTTATCTTCAAGTTTTTCCCCTTTTAGCTTTTCTTCTGCTTTCTTAGCTCTCATTGGAGTTGGCGCGACTGCTCCAAGTGCGATCCTGACATTCTGGCAAATGTTTTCTTTGACGGTTAATGCCACTGCCACGTTTACTTTGGCTAAGTCGACAGCTACTCTTTTGGCCTTTAAAAATGTGGTACCGGTACCGATTGGCGGTTTTGGTACTTGAATTTCAATTAGAATCTCGTCATTTTTAAGAGCTGTCTCGCCCGGACCGGTGAAAAATAAGTCAATTGGGATAATTTTAGTATGAGCCGGGTTAGCTATCTTTATATTTGCGTCCAGAGCCAATAGAGGTGATGCTGTATCTGCTGATGGTGATGCTCTACATATATTGCCGCAAATAGTTGCTTTGTTCCTGATCTGAACTGAACCTACCTGGCAAATGGCTTCATGAAGGAGTAAATAATTATCTCTGATTATGTTGGATGATTTCAGATTCGAATACGTAGTTAAAGCTCCTATTCTTAAACCGTCTTGTTCATTGTACTCGATGAAATCCAACTCCTTTATTCTATCCAATAAAATAACATATTTTGGTATTATGGCTCGAGTGCGCATAAGATTTATCAGATCTGTAGCACCAGCGCAAATTTTAGCATCCTTGCCAGTACTACTGAGTATGGAAATGGCTTCGTCAATACTATCAGGATGGAAGGAATCTTCTACAGCAGGAATAGAACGAAGTTCATAACCGGTATCTTGATTTTGAATATTGCTCATATCTACTATCGCCTCCCATTTGAAACAGATTCTATTTAAAATTTCACTTTGTGATTCTTTTAATCGTTTTCTCTAGGCTAACTCCTTTAGGAAATAGTATATAGCTGCAGTACTGGTCACAAGTCAGCTGGAAATCCGGGGTAATGAATATGGTTGTGGTTGGTTCTTCGATAATAGCCGGTCCTGATATATTA
>CAZEAR010000055.1:7572-11729 GCA_964510365.1 uncultured Dehalococcoidales bacterium
ATTATGACCGTATCCCATTTTATCTCCATTGTAAACTGGTACCGTAATTAAATTCCCCTCATAGAAAATTTTCCTCCGGGCTTTAACGGCTGTTGAGGTATCCTCTCCGATAAATGGAAATTCCTTGAACTTCGGCTTATCTGTTACACCTTCTGCCTTAACTCTCAAACAAATTAACTCAAGTGTGGTACCAGGTAGACAGTAACCATAATAAGTATCATGTTTTTCGTCAAAGCTTTGTTGCAATTTAGGCAGGTCTTCCATAGAAAATTTGCCATTTGTAACCGGCAGGGTTATTTCTATTTCATTAAACTGTGCCAAATATCTTAAGTCTGCTGAGAAGGTAAAACTCATCTTTTTTTCGGGAATACCCTCACTCTTAAGAGTTGCCAATCCTTCGTTCTTCATTTCATTTAGCAGGGAATTGATGGTATCAATATCAAAACCTCGATCTTTCATCTCGCAATAGTAAACCCTGACATAATCATGTCTTAAGTCTGACATTAACATCCCCGTAGCACAAAACACTGAGGAAGCTTTGGGAATCAACAGCAGTTCCATTTCAAGCTCTTTAGCTATATCGCAGGCATGAATCGGTCCGGCGCCTCCAGCAATTATCAGGGCACAGGATCTGGGATCATAGCCTCTGGCTACCGAAGCTACTCTCACTCCCTGGGCCATGTTATTGTTTACGATTTTATATATACCGAATGCAGCTTCTAATATACCCAATTGTAGAGGTTCAGCGATTTGTTCTTTTATAAATTTTTCGGCTTTATCCGGATGAACTTGCATCTTCCCGCCAAGAAAATATTGGGGATCTATATAACCGAGTATCAGGTTGGCATCGGTAACGGTTGGTTCATTGCCTCCCAGCCCATAGCAAGCCGGACCTGGATCTGCGCCTGCACTTTGTGGTCCCACTTTTAATAATCCTTCATCAAGCCAGGCGATACTACCACCTCCAGCACCTATGGTATGTATAGCCAGTGATGGTACTGCTGTCCTGTATTCACCAACTTCATTTTCTATAGTTATCTCCGGCTCGCCTTCTCTGATTAAACATGCGTCGAAACTTGTTCCCCCCATATCCACGGTAATTAAATTATTAATATTATGTGTTTGTGTATAGAAAAGGCCGGCCTTAGGTCCGCCTGCGGGTCCGGAAAGAAGGGTATTGACTGCAAAATCCATAGCTATTTCCGGTGACATGACGCCGCCATTTGATTGCATTAAAAGCAATGTACCTTTAAAACCGCTGCGCCCGAGTTTTGATGTCAGATTGGTAATATACTTCCTTAGGCCTGGCGCTAAACAAGCATTAAATACAGTAGTTGATCCTCTCTCATAGATTCTTACTTGCGATAATACCTGATGGGATAAACTTACGTATACATCCGGCATTTCAGCGGCTATGATTTCCTTTATTCGCAGTTCATGAGATGGATTTAAAAAGGAAAAAAACAGGTTAACAGCTATGGCTTCTACTTTCTCCTTCTTAAAAAATTCTATAGCAGCGTAGACATCCTCCTCATTCAGGGGTATAAATTCGTTGCCTTCGCAATCAATTCTACCATCGACTACTTTAATTAGATTTCTGGGGACTATAGGATGTGGTGGGCTCTCTTTGGGAGTATAAAGAGTCCTCTTCATTCCTCTTCTTTCGTTTAAGTAGTCTCTAAAACCGTTGACAGTTATGAAACCTGTCTTGGCATATCTTCCGGTAATAACCATATTGGTGGTGATGGTAGTACCATGTACAATTAAACTTACCATGGAAAGAAAATCGAATAGTGAGGCATTGTAGTTTGAAGCCATTTCCTCTATACCTTGCATGGTTGCTATGGAAGGATCAGATGGAGTGCTGGGGATTTTGTAAATTTGCGTGTTGCCAGCGTCATCAGCTAACAAAAAGTCGGTGAATGTACCACCAACATCTATACCAATCTTATAGCTCATGTTGCTCCTCGCATTTTACGAGTATTTTTATGAACTCTTAATTACGGTACTAGATTTATATTGCGGGGTAAAAAATCTGTTGCTGTGAAAGTCCTGTCCGCATAGCTTCCAGGGCGGTTTCCAGGATAGTTCTGCGTAGTAGTTTTTCAGCCGATATTTCCAAATCAGGATTTCCTACGGGATGAAGTATGCCGGAAGCACGGATGATTCGATTGGATCCCACCATTATAGCTATAGGCGTCATGGTACAAATATGTGATGTTAATAATCCAGCCCGATCGAGTTCCTTTGTCATCGCCGCGCCGCAGCGAGTGCTGGTTCCTCAGGTTGAGGTCAGGATAACTGCATCTACCCCGGCATCTTTAAGTTCCTTTGCTATACCCTTTCCGATATTTTTAGCATTATCGATACTGGTGGCCACTCCAGCAGTGGCGTACATCTTGTTGTTCAGTTCCCCGATAATTCCCTCCCCTTCCAAAACACGCATAATATCCAGAGGTACCAGGCGGTTTGGGTCCTGGTCTACAAATACTGTGTCATAGCCAAGATGATTCCCTTCAAAATCTGCAGAGCTTAACGTTTTCATATCGGTGATGTCATAGGATGCAAATCTGGTAGACTTATGCGATGCCATATTATCCGGATTCCCCTTGGGGACCAATCCACCATCCGTTACCAGAGCTATCTTTGCTGACGAGAGATCTTTTATTGCAGGAGGGGGATCTACCCTATCAAACTGGGGTACTTCCAGCTCAGATTCAAACTTCTCCCCTTTGATTTTTGCCATAACCATATCAACCGCACGTTCGGCAGCAGTTTTATCTGATGGTTCATTCTTTATAGTACCGCGGGCAAAATACCCTTCTTCGGTGGGTTTACCGATTTTGACTCCGTCGACTATCTTCAAAGCTAAGTTTACCATCTTCTTAATAGTCTCGTTCATTTCGCGAGCTGACTCTAAAGTTTTAACTATATATATATCTCTTTTATAAAGGTCGACTCCGGGATTTTCCTCGTACATTCCGGCAATTGCAGGTATATTTAATTTATCCTGTACTGCTTTACATATTTCACCACAAGCGACTCCGTATCGCCCGGCATTAAAGGCTGGTCCAGCTATAACTATATCAGGTTTGAACTGGGTAATTATCTTTAGTAATTCTCCTACTACTTCTTCAGGTCGTTCAGCAAAATAATTGTCACCGCATATTATGGTAGCGACTACTTCACCTCTTTCTTTTAACTCGCTTTGTACAACTTTCCCTACATTAACTGCACCAGTTTTTACTTGAGGGGCTTCAAATGCCTTTTCCTCACCCCCTATGCCACCGAAGAATTGATTTATATAATGTACGACTTTCAAGTCTGACTTCAATTTACTACTCTCCTTCCTCAAGACATTATTCAATAATAATGTCTATTCTTAATATTAATATCTTACCGAGACTATCTTTGAATGCCCTTCCTGGTCCAGTGCCCCTGCAATCCAATTGATTGCTTTTTTGAATGCATCGCTACTTGAGACCCCCGATGGTGATACAACCGGTCTTCCGATAACCCTGTCCACAGCTGGTAACTGTACCAACTCCCACTCGTTTCCTGTATTTACTATATCTCTGGCGCCGGGAAAATTGAATACAGTGCCGCTTTCGATACCAGATGCTACGTCGAACATAATAAGGACTGCCTTAACTCCTAAATCCTCGCACTTTTGAGCGGTCTGAGCAGCATCGATATCGGGTGCACCCCCACTGGCTTTGGTTATGATAACACCATCAGCTCCTAAGATTGATTTAGCCAGATTCGACGCTATCGCTGCGGATCTTTCTCGCTCCGGTTCAGTGTAACGGGAAACGGTGAGAATAACACCAACGAAACACAAGTCTTTACCGTGACGACTATATAATGAATTAATAACCGGATGATTTTGGAAAACATATGTCTGGCACGCTCGTGAATTATGATAGGGATTAACAAGAGCTCCATCCAGAACTTCATTAGGATGAATAATTGTAGGTAATAACATTTTAATATTATCGCCATAAAGAATCGGCTCTCCGGCTATTGGAGGGTAGCTGGTACAATGCACTTGGCAGATATATGCTACCTTGGGAAGAGAGTTAATGCTGTCAGGAATATCAGTTAATGAAGGGAGTTCGAGTACTTCTAATTTATCCGGTTTCAGTTCTATACCAGCT
>CAZEAR010000056.1:0-11543 GCA_964510365.1 uncultured Dehalococcoidales bacterium
CCTCTGTAGCAGGTGCCTCTTCCGCCTCAGCAGCAGGTGCCTCTTCCGCCTCAGCAGCAGGCACTTCTTCCGCTTCTGCAACCGGTGCCTCTTCCGCCTCTACAGCAGACACTTCTTCCGCTTCTGCAACCGGTGCCTCTTCCGCCTCTACAGCAGGTGCTTCTTTTGTCTTCGCAGCCGGAGCTTCTTTTGTCTTGGCAACAGGCGCTTCTTCGGCTTCTACAGAGGTTGTCTCTTCTACTTCTGCGGCAGGCGCCTCTTCTGCCTCTGCTACAGAAGCTTCCTCCTCCTCAATAAGAGCTTCTTCGGCAAGCTTCTCTCTTCTTTCTTTGAGTCTGGCTTCTTTGGCACTGCGTTCCCTTATATAATAGAGCCTGGCTCGACGTACTTTACCATGTCTTAATACCTCTATTTTATCCAGCAAAGGAGAGGCAAATGGAAAGGTATGTTCGACACCAATGCCGGAAGCAACGCGTCTAATGGTAAAATTACCACCGCCACTCCCACCACTTACCTTTATAACCAGCCCGGGGAAAACCTGCAACCGTTCTCTGGTCGCTTCTTTTATTTTAAAGCTAACTTTCACCGAATCTCCCGGCCTAATTCGAGGTATTTTAGTTTTAGGCTTTGGTTTGCTTAGAGTTTCTAGATCCATTGTAGTTGTTATCCCTTCTCATATTTACTTTTGGATATTTTTATTATCATTTAATAATAACTTTTCTTCCTGATTCAGAACAGCTTTTTCCAGCAGGTCAGGACGTCGATTAGCTGTACGTATTAAACTCTTCTGGCGCCGCCATCTGGCGATTTCAGCATGATTGCCCGAAAGCAATACAGATGGCACCGACCATCCACGATAATCTGCCGGTCTTGTATACTGAGGATATTCTAAAAGTCCGTTTACATGTGAATCGTCTACTGCGGATTCCTCTGAACCAAGTGCACCAGGTAATAACCTTATTATACAATCAACCACTACCATGGCAGCAACTTCTCCGCCGCTCAATACGAAGTCGCCGATGCTGATCTCATCGTTTGCCAGATGCTCGGAAACCCTTTCGTCAACACCTTCATAATGACCACAGATCAGAATCAAATGATTATGTTTGGCCAGTTGCTGAGCAATTTCCTGATTGAACAATCTCCCCCGGGGGCTGAGCAATATAGTCGGGACTGAAGAATCGCCGGTATCCTTTTTAATATTTTCTACTGCTTCAAAAATAGGTTCAGGTTTCAAGACCATGCCCACACCACCCCCGTACGGGTAATCATCAACAATGTGGTGTCGGTCATGGGTATAGTTTCGAATATCATGAATGCTGATATCTACTATGTCGCGTTCCCTGGCACGTTTAATAATGCTCAAATCGAAAACATTATCGAACATCTGTGGGAATAGAGTCAGAATATCTATACGCATTTAGCTCCCCTTGTCATGAGCGCCTTCGAATACCTTACCAGCAAGTATCTCCAGTGCATGCGGAATAACAGGTAGAACAGCTTCCAGACATTCCCTGACTCCGGCGGTACTACCAGGAAGATTGATAATAAGGCATTTACCTCTACTGCCGGTTACGGCGCGGCTAAGTACCGAAAAAGGCTTTTCCTTCATTGTCTGTATCCTCATTAACTCGGCTAAGCCCGGAATCAGTTTATCGATCACTGCCAGAGTTGCCTCCGGTGTATTATCCCTGGGAGATAGTCCGGTACCTCCGCTGGTGATAATAAGATCAAGTGCGTCTTTATCTGCCCATTCCCGCAGCTTTTCGGAAATTATCTCCTTATCATCCGGGACAATGCCGGATATAACTACCTCAACCGGTAAACGGCCAATGTACTGCTTCGCCACCGGACCACTTTCATCTATCCGCTCGCCACTCCAGGCTTTATCGCTTATGGTGAGAATCCCTGCTTTCCACATCGATATATTCTATCACACCGAGGAAAGTGCTCAAAATAAAAATACGGCGTTTATTAATAAAATAATTCGACATACAATTTATAGATTTTTTTAAAAATAAATATACCACATATAGTTTTTTGTTTATTTTTATAGCTATACGGATCCATAAAAATAGAAATAAATTATTAATTTATCATGTAAAGGGTCTTGACAAAAGTGGAAAAATGTGTTTAATTATGGAGAGGAAAGGTGAAAAGTGGGAGAAAATGGTGAATTATTATGGTTATTGATTGTTTACATTATCGAATAGTTGACAGCAAAACGTTCTGTATGTTGAAAGATAATCAATTAACAGATCTCGAATTACGCCTTTTCTTCTTTTGGGCACGTCATCCACATGCTAAGTTAAGTCTCTATACCATAGCCAGTGCTGTGGATACGGCAAGGATAAACCTGAGGGATGCCATCGAATCTTTAGTTGCCAAGACAATACTTGTTGAAAGGTTCGGAAAAAGCAATGACCTTATTACATACTGCTTGAGTGATGATCTAAAGATTCAGGAATGCATTCAAGAGATATCCAGAATGGATTGGAATCAAATCAAGCTCTTGGAATTACAGTTGCAAGGAGAAGCTATACTTCAGTGACTTTTAGCTAATAGCAGAAATGTTTCTTGGCGAATACGAATATAGAGTAGATAACAAGGGCAGGCTTCCTTTGCCACCAAAGTTCAGACAAGAATTTGTTAATGGGCTGGTACTTACGCGTGGGCAGGAGGCCTGCATTTTTGGATATCGAAATGATGACTTCGAAAAGAATGCCAATACTATTACTTTAGCTCCGGAAAGAATTATCGAGAGCGAACAGCAGCGAAAACTGAAAAGAGCCATATTTGCTTCTGCTGAACGTTTGATACCCGACAGCCAGGGTAGAATAGCTCTACCTGCAAGCTTACGAAACTACGCACAAATAAAAGACGTTGCCATAATAGTAGGTGTCGGCGATCGTATTGAATTATGGAACCCTGAATCATGGGCTCCAGCTAAAATAGAAGCTGAAAAACAGGCACCCGAAATAATAGAAAACCTGGTGAGCCAACAATGACTTTAACTATGTCTAAGCCGAAGCATATTCCGGTCCTTCTTGATGAGATAACTGAAGCGCTTAACATCTCACCAGGGAAACGGTATGTCGATTGCACCGTGGGACTCGGAGGACATGCTTTATCTATTTTGGAGAAGGGTCTCAATACGGTACAAATTTTAGGTATAGACGCAGATCTAGATGCTATCAACATAGCTAAAACCAGACTGGCCGATTTCTCAAGGTCAGTTCTGCTGATAAATGATAATTTCAAAAACCTGGAATCCATTTGTCGTGAAAATGATTTTCTACCTGTAGACGGTATCCTTTTTGATTTAGGCATATCCTCTCTACAGATCGATAGTGCTAAACGTGGTTTTAGCTTCCAGCATGACGCTAACCTTGATATGCGCTACAACCAAACTCAGATACTTACCGCTACCGACCTGGTCAATATACTTCCTGAAAGTAAATTGGCGGAATTACTAAGTAAATACGGGGAAGAACACCGCAGTAAACAAATAGCCCGGAATATCGTCAATCAACGGCCGGTGGTCAGTACTCTGGAGTTAGCCCGAATTGTGGAGAAGACCGTAGGCGGCCGGAAACAAAAAATACACCCGGCAACCAAGACATTTCTAGCCCTGCGTATTGTGGTTAATCATGAACTGGAAAATCTGGAAGCAGCCTTAAAGCAGACTATTAACTGCCTCGATCGCAGAGGTCGATTAGTGGTTATCAGTTACAACTCTCTGGAAGACCGCATCGTTAAACAATTTATAAAAAAGGAAATTACCGGATGTATATGTCCCCCCAGAACACCCATATGTAATTGCGGGCATATCCCCAGTTTAAAATTGATATCGAAAAAAATAATAACTCCTTCACCAGAGGAGATTGCTAAAAATCCGCGCAGCCGAAGCGCAAAGCTCAGAGTAGCTGAACGTCTATAAATGAAACAAACGGGAGGTCAATAAAACCTAATAGTATAGTACTCAAAAGGAGGTAAGATTGAATATGAAAAAGACAATCACCAGCATCGATGTCGGCACGACAAAAATATGCACCATCGTAGCCACCCTGGACTCAGGAGGTGGCATCCAGGTACTCGGTGTAGGCATGGTTCCCTCATACGGGCTCCATAAAGGAATGGTGGTTAATGTAGATGAAGCCAAAGAATCAATCGCCGATTCCATTAAGAGAGCCGAACAAGCCAGCGGGGTTAAAGTAGAATCCGCGTATGTAGGTGTCACCGGTAGGCATATACACTCGATAAACAGTCATGGTGTAGTAGCCATACCACGGAATGATCGCCTGGTTAGAGATGATGACCTGAACCGAGTATTAAGTTCATCGCAGCATGTCGAAGTTCCCGATGACAGAAAAATATTACACGCCATACCACGTCATTATGCTCTGGACAACCAGGAAAGAGTAAAAAATCCGGTAGGAATGCACGGCTTCAGATTGGATGTGGAAACCCATATTATTACTGCGGCAGTAGCCTCGGTACAGAATCTGGTAAAGTGCATCCGCAGCGTTGGCATCGAGATAGCGGATCTGGTCCTGGAACCGCTTGCCAGCGGTGAATCGGTGCTAACACCTGAAGAAAGAGAAATGGGAGTAATTTTAGCTGATATTGGCGGCGGCACTACCGATATTGCTGTCTTTAAAGATGGCAGTATTTATCACACGTCGATAATCCCCGTTGCCGGCTATCAGTTCACCAGTGATCTTTCTATCGGCCTCGGCCTGCCCTTTGATATAGCCGAAGCTATGAAAAAGAAATATGGTAATGTTTCTCCCGATCTGCTAACTAAGACCGAAGAATCTACGCTAAATATCGAAAACGGGCACAGCGTTTCATATCGCGATCTATGTGGCATCATCAAAGATCGTATGGAGGAACTGCTGCGGCTTATACTACTGGAAATGCCCGACTCAAACTATAATGCACTGGCACCTGCCGGATTAGTATTAAGTGGAGGAGGGGCTAAATTAGCAGGGGTTCAGGCTCTGGCTAAATCGGTTATCAGAATACCTACCCGGGTTGGACAACCTATGGGTGTATACGGTATTACCGATATTCTCCATGATCCTGCCAATGCTACCGGAGTCGGACTCCTTCTCTGGGGCATTAGAAACCATGATAAACCAGCCTGGATGGCTAAAAAGAAAAGTGGATCATTCGGTGGATTTATCGAATTACTGAAGAAATTCATTGGTGCTAAATAACAAAAAATTAATTAATATAATTGTACTGGAGGCAATCCAATATGAAAAGTACCGTTAATACACTTAGAAATCTCGGCACCAGCGGACGAGGTTTCACACTCATTGAATTACTGGTAGTTGTAGCCATTTTGGGGGTACTGGCAGCAGTCGTCGCCTTGAACGTCGGCGGTTTTATCGGCCGTGGACATGATGAGGCTGCCTGCACCGAAAGACATAACATCCAGACAGCAGTTCTAGCATACATGGCCGAGAATAACGGCTCCGTACCGGCAAATGTAGCTGCTGTATCAGCTTATTACGTTGGTACACCTGCCGGGACCTATACCATCGATCAATCCGACGGCGAGGTAACTCAGACCGCATTCGATGGTGGAGCTGCTTGCACTAATTAATACCTAACGTAATTAAATAATAACGGAGTAACTTACAAAAAGGAGGCATGAATTATGGCAAAATCAACTTTTTCTACATCACCAGCTCGGATTAAAGCTATTGGTATCGGTGGTGGCGGTTCCAATGCTATTACCAGGATGATTCGCGAAAATATTAAAGGCGTCGAGTTTATTGCAATGAATACCGATGCCCAGGCTCTGGCAATGGCAGAGGTTCCGATACGCATTCAACTCGGAGAAAAACTCACCCGAGGCCTTGGGGCCGGTGGTGATCCCGACTGCGGAGCTAAAGCTGCCGAAGAAAGCAGACAGGCTATTCAAGAAGTAATAGCCGGTGCCGATATGGTTTTCTTAACCGCGGGCATGGGAGGTGGCAGCGGTACAGGAGGCATTCCTGTCGTTGCCGAAGTAGCCAAGCAATCTGGCGCTTTAACAATCGGCATCGTCACTAAACCCTTTGCATTCGAAGGATCGCGCCGCAGTAAAGTAGCCGAAGAAGGTATACTGCAACTCTGCGATAAAGTAGATACGCTGGTTATTATTCCAAATGACCGTATGCTTGAGCTCTGTGATTCCAAGACTACGGTTGACAACGCCTTTAAACTGGCAGACGACGTCCTCCGACTGGGCGTTCGCTCAATCGCTGAGGTAGTTACCGTTCCGGGTCTGATCAATCTCGATTTTGCAGATATCAGGTCGATAATGCAAGGTGCGGGTCCAGCCTGGATGTCAGTGGGACGAGGCAACGGTCAAAATAGAGCAGTTGACGCTGCCAAAGACGCTCTGGCCAGCCCCATGCTGGATGTTTCAATAAGTGGCGCTAAAGGAGTATTATTTAACGTCACCGGTGGTACAGATCTAACTTTATTTGAATGTAATGAAGCAGCTGATATCATCGCACAATCAGTAGATCCCGAAGCTAATATCATATTCGGCGTTGTTTATGACCCCGATATGGACCCCGATATACAGATTACCATTATTGCTACCGGATTTACCGCACAATACGGAGCAGGTGCTCCGACTGAAGTCGAGTTACGTCGCTTATTACGAGGCGTTGCCGAAGACAGTCTTGATGTCCCTTCATTCCTGCGCCGCTCCTCAAATTACAATTCCACACAGCCAGCTAGCGCACCAAGAGTGCCGCATTAACATCTTACCAGTCAGCCTCCTACCTCCCTCCACCGACAGGGCGGTAATATTACCGCCCTGTTCTTCTTTTTAAAAAACCACTAAATATGTATTGACATTAAACTTTGTATCAAAAGTATAGGTTGTTTCAAAAGTAAACAAGATGTATCAAAAGTCAATATATAGAGGTGTTAATGAATAAAAAACCAGAAAATATAAAAGGATGGCTGTTATCCCATTTATGTGATTGGCTTGCTCTGTTGTATTTTATTCTTGCTACTATACTTTTATTAATATTCCATGATTGGCTATTTTCTTTAAATATATTAGAGACAATATTATTATGCTTAGTAGGTGGTGGTATGGGTGGGACTATTTGGGGCATACCTCAATGGAAATCAATCATTAAGAGGAAAATATCAAATAGAGCACGATAACGACAGTAAAGAATGCCCCGAAACCAAAAGCCCATTTCTCATAGCCTAAATACTCATCGTTCTTATATTTTATCTTTTGTATCTGTTTTTGGTTGAATTTCTCTATTTTATCCTCTACAAGGCTTTTACTGCGTGAATTTAGCAGCATTATATCAGTATGGCTTAATTCTGGCTTTTCTAAATTGATGTTATCTACTTGGCGATTTCGTAAGTGTTCATAAAACCAGATTGATGAAAAAGCCAATACTGCTAATATAGATAATGCCGAAATAACTCCTTTTTCTAACTGGAATGAAAAGAAAAAAGCAACAAGATTGGCGATATCAAGGATAGTTGTAGATATTTGTAATCCCTTGTTATCCATAATTAAGAGATGGAATATTGATATGATTATTTACTAGGGTAAAAAGCTTGGTTTGCTGTTGCATAGTCGAAATATAGTTTATCATGGCGATCAAACAACTCAATATCTCCGCAAGTTTTTCTATCAGTCCAATACTGTCCTTTAACAGCAGTAGGTGGTTTGCCAATAACTTGTAATTTGATAGCTCCATAATGAATATTACTTTGATTGCGGACTGATTGCTTTGGTTCATTTCTATAAACGCCAACGATTTGGCTAATGCCATCTTTAGACAATATAATCTCTGACCCCATGAGTTCAGATGATGATTCTTGTGTCATTAAGCGTAAACTGAGTGTCGAGAAAGTCTGCCTAATTGCCATATAACCTTCTATAGTTCCAATTGATTGTCCAGTTGAAGAATCATCCCAATTTGAATCGATCTTACAATGCCACGTACCATCAATAATCGGGCGATTGACAAACCAATCATGTAGTAATGATAATCTCCATATCCATCTATTAAAAAATGCAAGAATGATCGATAAACCACCGGTGACTATGCCAAGATATCCTAACCAATGAAAAGAAACGGTGACACCCCCGATAGTTGCTAATAAAACACCCCATATCAGAACAGCAATAAATAGGATAGTCGAAAGATGCATTCTAGAAATCATAATTAACTAAACCATTGTAATTCCAAAGGCTGAAAGAGCAAATTCGTTTACTTGTTGATAAGTCCAAGGTTGCGTTGCATGGAATAAGTATTTAATACAGTTTACTTCAACCCATTGCTCACATCTATCGTTCGTTTCTGTATCACAATATAGGTGGGCTAGTATACTTTTTGCGTCCTCGGTGTAAGTAGCATGACTAAAAAGATTATTAGGTACATTCCAAAGTAGGCATTCAATAAGATAAGATGGTATTTTATTAGCAGCGGTGTATCCATTATCAGACATTAAATTACGTAGACACTTTATAACACGGACAAGCCCTTTATATTGCCTACCTGTTGCATCGTTCTTAGATACGCCATTTTCATAATTCTGCTCAGGAAAATTGAAGATAAATTGTCCTTTATCTGTCATAAAACTTGTACCTTGTAAGTAGTTATGATTCTTTTGATACAATCTATATTCAAAACATGGGACAACATCAGCATCAACCCTATATGTATTCTCGTGAACATCAAATGCCTTATTCCCTCTAGATACTGCACTCCCCCCTAGATAATTAATAAGAGCTTCTTCGACATCATTCTTATATTGATTATATTGATAAGTTGCTGGAGTAATACCAAAATCTACCGATGTCATTCCTTTGGGTAAATCGTAAAAATAAGAATCACTGCATAGAACACAAATATCTATATCACTATCCGCGCGAACATTGGTTCGATTACGATATGAACCTTGAGCAAATACTCTTACATCTCGATTCTGAAGAGAATTAGAAGCTTTGATTGCATTACGTATGACACCCAATGCGTTATCGCATTTGATTTGTTCGGTTTCACTTGGCGGACTTGCCCATCCTTGAAAGATGTTTTCCCAATCACTCGCCATCTCTATTTCATTATATCATCTGGTGAGAATATCACAATACATAAATCGACAAAAAAGCATAGACAACTCTTATACGAAATAATACAATGATTATAAGGAGGCTGAAATGATAGGATTAGATGAAAACACTTTATTCTCAATCATAGATCAAGGAACTGCGAACACAAATAACTATGCTGCGAGAGGTGTCCAAAACCAGGGAGGGCTAGAACCAAGAGATGTACTGTCAAGAATTATGGCTGGTGTAGCAAAGGCAATCGCAGAAAATAACAAAGCTATTGAGCAGCAATTAAATAAATAGCATTAATGATCTAATATTAGAGAACATTTAGAATAATCCATAGTCACACAGAATTGACATAGTATATCTCTGCCTAATACTGATGGTAATCTAAGCTGTAAATCTAATTTATTAGTTCCTTTTCTTGCTGGTTTTGCTATCCCAAGTTCAAAATCATATCCCTCTAGTGAACCATCGTCATGCTGAAACATAATCTTGGCATCAGCTCTGAAGTTGAGGGCAGAACCACCAAAACCGATTGAGCTTTTAAAGTTGGCTGCCTGTTGAAGCATGTGAAATCCCGCTTGATCTATAGTTGCGAGAGCATCTCTAACATTAAGAATCGTACCATCTGCTCCACTATCTACTAGCATAGTGAATATTCTTTTTACGGATAGGCTAGGTATTTCTATTTCTACATCAATCCAAGGCTGGGCACACCAAATAGGTAAATCTAAATCCGGCGTGCCTATAGGTAAACTTATTGGATTAGTTGTATTAGGTGGAGTAGAACGGAAATATAGATCGCCCTTTATCATTGGCAACCTATAAAATCATAAAATCCTCAGGGTCAGCTAAATAGTATATCAGCATATCATCCGTTTTGAATTTTCCGAGTGTGTCTACCAAACCGTTCGAATTATCTGTTGCTTCTATGAGTTTTCCGCCACTAATTACAACCCATTGGTTTCGATATTTCTTCAATAAATCTCGGTAATTAATACGCAGATAATCACGATTGGCCTTTTGGCGATTCATACGTTCTTTAAAACCGTCACTATCAATAGTCTTTAATTCTTCTTCTTTAATCTTCACTACCATTTAATCACCTCCACCGACCTTAATTTTCACTCACAATAAATATATAATATAAATATTAATTATAGTTTAATCTTATAATAAATATATTGGATAGGCAAGATACAAAACGACAAAATCTAACATATTATAATGTTATAGCCATACCAATCGACCCTTGGTATCTAATCATATCTATATGTTTTTTGTCAAGTGACTTCTAGGCTTTTTATACCGTTTTTTCTTGGGTATACGTTTCTTTTTCGCAACGTCATTAAATAGCAGCTTGACTGCCTTTTCATTACCTGGATATCGTTGTCCAGATTTCCATTTTTCAACTGTACTAGTGGATTGCTTTATTTCATCTGATAAAGCAGCTAAAGTCCAGCCTTTATTTTCCAATTCTAAAATCATTACCTGTATATCGTTCATATCTATAATAATACACACATAGTATGTCTTTGTCAATACATAATTGGCTGATAATTTAACAAATTTTTTTCAAAAATTAGGTAAAAACATATTGACAAGACCGTACATAGTGTGTTATTATACTCTCGTAATAAAGATATGGGAGTAATTAAGATGGACGCAAGACAAGAAAGAGGATTAGCAATAGCAGCGACTTCTAGAATTGAAAAAAACAGATTAGGCTGGAAAGTCCCCTCACAGTCTGGCAATGGAAGTTACTTTGTGAATCTCGATCATGGCAACCCATTCTGCACATGCCCTGATTTTGAGGATCGCCAAGAGCCTTGCAAGCATATACACGCTGTTGAATATGTTATACAAAGAGAAACCAAGTCAGACGGGACTACTACCTATACTCAATCTATTCAAATGACATGTACTCAGGAATGGAATGCTTACGATAACGCTCAAATGCACGAACAGGAACACTTTATCGCCTTGCTTCGTGACTTATGTAATGGTATTGAACAGCCAGAATATAAATTCGGCAGACCGAGGCTTTCACTAGCTGATGTGGTATTCGGGCTTATATTCAGGGCGTATACAACAATGTCTGGGCGGAGATTTATGTCTATTATGAATAATACGGAAATAAAGAACCTAATTGATAAATCGCCGTCTTTTGCCAGCAATGCTCGTTATTTGGAGAATCCTGAACTAACTCTATTACTCAAAAACCTTATAGAGCTAAGTGCTAGCCCGTTGAAAGTGGTTGAAACGGATTTCGCTGTTGATTCCTCTGGATTTTCTACTAAAACATACTCTCGTTGGTATGATTACAAGTATGGTGAACGGAATCGGCAAAGATGGATTAAAACTCATTTGATGTGTGGAGTAAAGACACATATCGTTACCAGTGTCGAAGCCACAGCTTGCGGGTCTGGGGATGCCAACCAGC
>CAZEAR010000057.1:0-10465 GCA_964510365.1 uncultured Dehalococcoidales bacterium
ACTGCTTATTGTCGTTGGTGTGGCTTTAGATACTATGAAACAAATTGAGGCGCAATTAACTATGCGGCGCTACGAAGGATTTTTAAAGTAAACAGATGTTTTTAGTTTTTCTTGGAGCCCCGGGAGCAGGCAAAGGTACACAGGCAGCTATTATCACGCAGAAATTGGGGCTGGTTCATATAGCATCAGGTGACTTATTTCGTCAGGCGGTAAAAGCAGGAACGGAACTTGGACAGAAAGTCGAATCTTATATGAAAAATGGAGATTTGGTGCCCGATGACGTTACCATCCGCGTAATTTTGGAACGTCTCAGAGAGCCTGATAGTAAAGATGGGTGTATTTTCGATGGTTTTCCACGCACACTGGAGCAGGCGAGAGCGCTTGATAAAGCTCTGGCAGAACAAAATAACAGTATAGATAAGGCCATATATATCGACGTGTCGGAAAAAGAATTATTGAAGCGTCTTTGCGGCCGCTGGACATGCCAGAAATGTCAGGCAATCTACCATGAGGTAACTTCACCACCAAGTGTACACGGGAAGTGCGATAAATGCGGCGGTGAACTTTACCAGCGCCCTGATGATAATGAAGAAACTATTAAAGAACGACTTAAAGTCTATTTTACTCAGACTACCCCGCTCCTGGATTATTATAATGAAGAAGGTAAGCTTGCCAGAGTTGATGGTAATCTTGCCATTGAAAAAATAACAGAGCAGATAATGAGTATTATCGGATAGGTAGCGGGGACAGATGAATGACAGTGATAAAATCATCGGAAGAAATAGCTATTATGAGAAAAGCTGGTAAAATTGTTGCAATGATTCTACGAAAATTACAGGATGAGATAAAACCGGGTATCAAAACACGGCGACTCGATCAGGTCGCTGTCGAAGAACTAAAGAAATATGGTGCCAAGGCTTCGTTTAAAGGATATAGAGGCTACCCGGCAAATTTATGTGTATCCATTAACGATGAGGTAGTGCATGGTATTCCCGGTGAGCAGACTCTGGATGAAGGTGATATAGTATCAATTGATTTCGGTGCGTATTACAATGGTTTTCATGGCGATGCTGCTGTTACAATAGGCGTAGGTAAGATCAGTGACGAAGCACAAAAATTGCTGGATGTTACTGAGAAAGCTTTAATGTCCGGGATCAAAGCCGCTAATAAAGGTGCTCATTTGGGAGATATTTCAGCTATAATTCAAGAATATGTTGAATCAAGGGGATTTTCTGTTGTTAGAGAGTATTGCGGACACGGTATCGGCAGGGAACTTCATGAATCTCCACAGGTACCGAATTTCGGCGTACACGGCAAAGGTCCGCTGTTACAAAAAGGTATGGTACTGGCTTTGGAACCGATGGTGAATATCGGTGACTGGCACACACTTGTTGATGAAAATAAATGGACGGTCCGTACTTTGGATAGCAGCCTGTCTGCCCACTTTGAGCATACGATTGCTATTAGCGATACGGAGCCGGAGATATTAACTGCATTATAGGAAGGTATTTTGCCAAATAAAGAAACAATAGAGGTCGAAGGTGAGGTGACTGAATGTCTACCCAATGCTACATTTCGCGTAAAATTGGCAAATGGGCATATGGTACTGGCGCATATTTCAGGCAAGATGAGGAAACATTATATACGTATATTGCCGGCGGATAAAGTACTGGTAGAATTGTCGCCTTATGACTTAACACGAGGAAGGATTACATATCGACTAAAATAGTTATCGGATATGTTCACTTTGACATCTTGGTCGCAAAGCTTTATTATTAATGGCATTTTTATAAAGGTGAGAATATAATGAAAGTTGCAGCTTCAGTAAAACGCCGTTGCGATAAATGTAAAATTATTAAACGGCGAGGTGTGATAAGGGTTATCTGTGAAAACCCCAGACATAAACAAAGACAGGGATAATAATAGGAGTGGATTAAAAGATGGCACGTATCGTTGGTGTAGATCTTCCAAAGGATAAAAAGGTGATGATTTCACTGCAGTATATTTATGGCATCGGGCCTTCATTAAGCCAGCGTATTTTAAATGAGAGTGAAGTCAATCCTGATACAAAGGTAAAGGATCTTACTGAATCCGAAGTAAGCCGTATTCGTGAAACTATCGATAAAGAATATAGAGTTGAGGGTGAGCTTCGAAAAGAAACTAATTTTAATATCAAGCGGCTTATTGAGATCGGCAGCTATAGAGGAATGAGACATCGCCGCAATTTACCGGTTCGAGGGCAGCGAACTCGAACCAATGCCCGGACCAAACGAGGTCTGCGTAAGACAGTAGCCGGCCGCGGACAGAAGCGCGGTATGACTAAGAAATAAGGAGCTTTAATTAAATATGCCCAAAAAGAGAAAAGCTAGATTAAAGAGACGTGAGCGTAAAGTAGTTCCTGAGGGTAAAGTTTATATTCAGTCTACTTTTAATAATACTATTATTACTATTACCGATCCTAAAGGGAATGTAGTGGCCTGGGGTAGCCCTGGTACAGCAGGTTTTAAAGGCTCCAGGAAGGGTACTCCATATGCTGCCCAGTTAGCTGCTCAAGGAGCTGCAGCCAGAGCTAAGGAGCATGGTTTACGTCAGGTTGAAGTATATGTACGCGGCCCGGGAAGTGGCCGTGAAGCCGCAATTCGATCGATTCAGGCGTCGGGTATTGTGGTAACAAGTATTCAAGATGTTACTCCGGTTCCGCACAATGGCTGCCGGCCGAGAAAGAGAAGGCGAGTTTAGAAATGGCACGATATAAAGACGCTAAATGCCGCTTGTGCCGGCGCGTAGGCGATAAGTTGATGCTGAAGGGCGAAAGATGTTTTTCAGCAAAATGTGCTGTAGAACGGAGAAACGCGCTGCCCGGACAGCGCGCTAATGCCAGGCGTAGAGCTAAGATGTCTGATCGCGGCCTCCAGTTACGGGAAAAACAGAAAGCACGTTACACTTACGGAATACTAGAGCGCCAGTTCCGTAAAACATTCGCTGAAGCCGAAAGGATAACCGGCGTAACCGGTGATAATCTTTTGACATTGCTGGAGAGACGCTTGGATAATGTCGTATATCGCCTTGGTTTTGCCAGTTCGCGAAATCAGGCCAGACAACTGGTATTACATGGACATTTCGATTTAAACGGACGTAAAACCGATATACCTTCATGTTTGGTTAAGGTAGGAGATACGGTTAGCTGGCGGTCTGCAAGCGCCAAATCCGAATACTATAAGACAATGATAGAAACAATTGGTGACAGAATTGTGCCGGGATGGCTCGCATTGAACGAAGAAAAAATGGAAGGCCAGGTTGTCAGTTTACCGCTGGCTGAGGATATAGAAACCAAATTCGATGGCAAAGCCATCGTAGAATTCTATTCGAGATAAGGAGTTCTTTGTCTGGATTAATATTACCTAAAGTCGAATGCGTTGAGAGCACTGATAGCTACGGGCGGTTTGTTGCTGAACCTCTGGAGAAAGGTTTTGGAATCACACTCGGCAACGGCTTAAGACGTGTGCTTCTAAGTTCATTAACAGGTGCTGCAGTTACTTCAGTGGAGATTCACGGCATTTATCATGAGTTTTCTACAATTCCGTTTACAAAAGAAGATACACTAGATTTCTTGTTAAACGTAAAGGCAATTCGTATTCGTCCACTTTCTCAGAGACCTGGGAGACTAACTTTAGAGATTGAGGGGGAAGGCAAGGTACATGCCGGCGATATAAAGTCTTCGTCGGATTTCGAAATTATTAATACGGATCTCCATTTGATTACATTAGATTCACCTAAAGCCAAATTGGATGTTGCCTTTAATGTTGAACTAGGCAGAGGTTATGTACCGGCCAGTTCAAGCGACGGTTTGCCCATCGGCACTATACCGATTGACGCCATTTTTTCACCGATACGCAAGGCGAATTATACTGTGGAGACCAGTGAGGCAGGAGGAAGTATTAACCAGGAGAAGCTTGTATTCGAGGTATGGACCGATTGTACATTGTCCCCGACTGAGGCCGTAAGTCAAAGTGCCGCTATTTTAGTAGAACAAATATCTTGTTTCAGAGAGCTGGCCAGAACATTAACTGAGGAAGGAACTGAATTAGCCTGGCAACGGTTAATTCCTTTAGATCAATATGAAATGCCGCTGGACCAGTTAAATCTATCTACTCATACCTACAATAGCTTAAGAAGAGGCGGCATTACTACTCTGGGTCAGCTCCTGGAGAGAACTTCAGAAGGTTTGACCTCTTTGGCTGGTTTTGGAGCTAAATCTCAAGATGAAGTTGAAACTGCCCTCAGTAGTATAAATTTACCCTTTGTTCCGGAGATAAAAAAGCCGTCCAAGAGATCCAAGAAAACCAAAAATATCGCAGAAGAAGAAGACGAAATAGTTTCAGGGATATAGATAATGAGACACCAGATAGCAGGAAAGAAATTAGGAAGAACATCAGATCATCGATTGGCACTTTATCGTAATCTGGTTACCGATCTATTTAAATATGAAAAGATAGTTACCACTGAAGCAAAGGCAAAAGAAGTCCGCAAACTGGCTGAGAAGATGATCACGCTTGGGAAGGGAGGAGACCTTTCTTCCAGACGCCGTGTTCTAGCTTTTATAACCGATAAAAGAATAGTTGAGAAGGTTTTTGCGGTTCTAGCGCCCAGATATATGGAGCGGCCCGGAGGATATACACGGTTAATAAAATTGGGCCCCAGGGTAGGTGATGGGGCACCTACTGCTAAACTTGAGTTGGTAGAGTAGTATTTATTTAGTAGTGGAGTACTTTAATAATAAGATTGCTCTAGTTGTAGAATACGATGGGAGACGATATTACGGTTTCCAGTGGCAGACTGGTTTACCTACCATTCAATCTGAGCTGGAGCGTTCTATTAAAAGTTTAACCGGCGAAGAGAGGCGTGTGATTTCCGCCAGCCGTACTGATACAGGGGTACATGCCCGGGGACAGGTAGTCAGCTTTTGGACTGCATCCGGTCTCGCTCCTAATATAATTATTAAAGCACTGAATCACTATTTGCCGGATGATATCGTTATAAAGGCCGCCAGTATTATCGGGGCAGATTTTAATGTGAGGCGCGATGCCCTGAGTCGTAAATATGAGTATAGAATATTAAATAGCCCGGTCCGGTCTCCCCTATTGAATGGATTTGTTTATATGGTTGCTAATAAATTGAATATAAATATTATGAAAAACGCATGTAAGCTTTTAAAAGGCAGGCATGATTTTGCTTCGTTCGCCACTGCTATGCATGGTATAAAAAATACGGTACGTAATGTATATGAGGCTAAGATTAACGCCGATAAGGATAATATGGTAACTTTTAGTATCGTTGCCAGTTCCTTTTTGCCCCATCAGGTACGTAATACAATAGGACTATTGACCAGAGTGGGACTGGGCAGGATTGGACTGGAGGAATTCAAGCGAATTATGGAAGCAAAAACAGTTGGCTTGGCCGGCCCGACGGCTCCAGCATGCGGATTGTGTTTGATGAGGGTTAATTACCCCCGAAATTTGGAGAGAAAATATGCGAACTTATTCAACTAAAGCCAAGGACGTTACCCGCCAGTGGCATGTTGTTGATGCATCCGGTAAGACATTAGGAAGACTTGTCTCAAGGATAGCGATTTTGCTTATGGGTAAACATAAACCTCATTATGTTCCTTACCTTGATACCGGTGATTACGTGGTTGTAATCAATGCATCAAAAATAAAGGTAACCGGCAATAAAACCAAACAAAAAACTTATTATCGGCATTCGGGTTATCCCGGAGGCTTAAAAAGTGTAACTCTGGGTAATATGCTCGAAACCCATCCTACCAGAGTAATCGAACATGCTGTAAGAGGCATGTTGCCCCATAATAGATTGGGTAGAGCTATGTTTAAGAAACTCAAAGTATATGAAGGTGAAAACCATCCGCATAAAGCTCAGGTTGGCAATTCAAGTGATATTACAGGAGGAACTGAAAGCTAGTGACTGCTCAAACTTATGATCGCGGTACCGGAAGGCGTAAATGTGCAATAGCTCAGGTTAAATTATTATCAGGGACCGGCGAAATTATTATTAATGGAAAACCGTATCAGGAAGTTTTTACGCGATATGAACACCGCTATGCTATCGAGCAGCCTTTTAAAGCTACCGATACCACCGGCAGATATAATGCTGATGTTAAGGTCACCGGCGGTGGTGTTAGCGGACAAGCCGGAGCAATTCGTCACGGGATTGCTAGAGCCCTTGTCAGCGTCAACGAAAACTTCAAAACTCTCTTACGCAAGGAAGGCTTGTTGACTCGCGACCCCCGTGTCAAAGAACGTAAGAAATACGGACTTAAGCGTGCTCGCAAAGCTCCTCAGTATACCAAGCGCTAAAGTTATTAGGCGGGGAATTTATCTACCTGAGTATAGGGTATTATTCTGTACGTTTATTTTAGCCCGTTGAATATAAGTAGGTATATCTCGTAGCAGAATTTATCCGGTATCTGCGAGGCGTTTCTTCAGATAATCGATGGAGCTTACCGGCGTGGGATCGATCCCGTTTAGAATTGCCAGGTAGTAGCTCGTCCAGTCGCCGTAATAAATCAGGCTCAATATCTGGCTTAGTATATCTTTTCCCTTGCTATTTATAACTTGGTGTTCAATATTATCCTGCTCCAGTACCTCACCTGTTATCTGATAACGCTTTAATATTCGCCGGTGAAGCGAAGGACAACTGAGAAATACTACACTTATTTCTGAAGCCAGCTTCGAAGGAAAACGGTAACCCACAATGGCATTGTGGTTGAGCTCGGGAAACAATTCAGTAAAACTCGACGTTTTACCGTTCTCATTCATCTGAGTTTTCCAGCGCCTGGCAACCCCGGACAGAGCTTCCGCGCCATATATCACAGGAACTTTACCGTACAGACCTATTGCAAGTTTCTTAGCCGGATTTGAATCCGTGGGAACAACCTCGCTGAGCTCTTCCGACAGCATTGACTCAAGTAGCTGTACTGCAGCGTGTATATCAATCGATATACCTTCCAGAAAGCCCAGATTGCGCAGGAAAGCGGTCAGGGTAATAAAACTATACCCAAGCGCTGCTCTCGGCGGAGAAATATGGTCTATATGAAAAACAGGCACTTGATCTTTATCGGCATTGTTCTTGAGTTTACCGCCTGTTGTAATTACCAGCTTCTTGCAATTGATACCTTGTGCTGCATCGAACGCGGACAGCGTCTCCTCTGTGTTTCCGGAGTAGCTGGAAAATATTACCAGAGTTTTCGAATCCACAAAGTGAGGGAGACCGTAATCGCGGTTCACAAAAATGACGGGTTTACCCGCGGCGGTATTGATATTCTGTATTAAATCGCCTCCTATAGCCGAACCGCCCATGCCGGCGACGATGAGTTTATCGATATCGGAATAATCGTGCGGCAGGTTAAACTGAGCGGCTTTATCCCAAGCATTAAGGCATTGCTGCGGCAGGCCGTGTAATTGCAAAATCATATTTGCCGGATCAAGCTTACTGTATATACCGATTTCGTCCAGATTCACCATGTTAAATACCAAGTATGGCTTTGCCACTATCCAGCAGCCGCTGCACTTCTTGCGGACTATGGCTTTCGGAATAAATTCGGATTAATGGCTCGGTGCCTGAGAAACGAAGCAGAAGCCATGAACCATCTTCCAGTATGTATTTAAAACCATCGGTCTTGTTTAATTTAGCCACTTTTATACCGGCAATGGATTCGATTTGGCTTTTTGTCAGCTTGTCAAGCATTGTCTGGTGCTGGTCAGGCGAAACATGGAAGTCGTAGCGGTTATAATAGTGAGGCCCGACTTTACTGTACAAATATTCCAGCAGTTGCGAGGGAGTCTTGCCGGTTTTTATCATGAAATCAAGGAAGTAGAGGCCGGCAAGAATACCGTCACGTTCAGGCACATGCCCGCGGAATCCGTAGCCGCCACTCTCCTCCCCGCCGATAAAGGCATCTTTTTCTATCATTAAAGGTGCAACATATTTGAAGCCCACCGGAGTTTCATAGACCGGTACCTTAAATAATTCGCCCAGCCTATAAAGCATATCCGTTGAACAAAGGCTTTTTATAATAGGGCCGCGCTCGCCATGGACTTCCAGAAAGTATAATGTAAGCAGAGCAAATACCTGGTGTGGATTGAGAAAATTGCCTTTTTCATCGATGATACCGATTCTGTCGGCATCACCATCCGTCGCCAGGCCGACATCAGCCTTCTGTTCCGGAACTAAACGGGAAAGCCTGGTAAGATTCTTGGCAATAGGCTCGGGTTGGATTCCCGGAAATATGGGGTTGCGTTCAGCATTAATTTCGGTCAGGGACATGTTTCCGTTTCCCAGAAGGCTTTTAAAATAGCCGATGCCGGCGCCGTACATCGAATCGATGATAATGCTAAATTTTTCCTTGGAAAGAGTATTCAAATCGATTAGTCGTTTTATCTGCTCGAAGTAAGGGGGTACCGGGTCCAGATAGGCAAACAGTCCGCCATCTTTACTATCGGTAAGAGGATGGCTTTTTATATTACCTGATGAAAGTACCTCATTCGTTTCCCTCTGGATCTCAGCAGCAATTTCGGATGGAGCACTGGCACCGGTGCTGACTTTATATTTAAAGCCATTCCACTTCCCCGGATTATGACTTGCGGTGATTATTATGGCACCGGCCGTCTGCAATGCCGTAACATCGTAGCTTATCACAGGAGTGGGTGCCGGTTTTGAGCACAGGTGAGCTTTTATCCCGTTGGCAGTTATCACTTCGGCGGAAGCGGAGGCAAAATCTTCAGAAGCGAATCTGGTATCATAGCCGATAACTACACCCTTTGCCGACAGGTTTTGCTTATTTAAATAATCGGCCACCCCCTGGGCACAAGCTCTAACATTGGCAAAGGTAAAGTCTTCAGCAATGACTGCCCTCCATCCATCGGTACCGAATTTGATCATTTTGCTAATATGCCCCCTTTTAGTTTGGCTTATTTGCTTCTTACAATCCGGCCTCACTTTTAAGAATAGCTACTTTATCTGTCTTCTCCCATGGTAAATCCAGATCATCTCTGCCGAAGTGTCCATAGGCCGCAGTCTGCCGGTAAATGGGACGTCTTAAATCGAGGAATCTGATAATAGCTTCCGGACGCAGGTCGAAGTGTTTATTGATAAGTTTCATTATTAAAGAATCGGGCACGGTCCCCGTATCGAAAGTTTCAATGGAGAGCGACATCGGATGAGCCCGTCCGATAGCATAGGAAACCTGCACTTCCAGACGGTCTGCAAGCCCGGCAGCTACCAGATTTTTGGCTATGTACCTTGCCATATAACTGGCCGAACGGTCGACCTTGGTCGGGTCTTTACCGGAAAAAGCACCGCCACCGTGATGGGCAGCGCCGCCATAGGTATCTACCAGGATCTTTCGGCCGGTAAATCCGGTATCGGATACGGGACCACCTATTTCGAACCGACCGGCACCGTTGATAATATATTTGGTCTTATCATCTAATAATCGGGCAGGTATGATGGCCTTGATAACTTTTTCGATCATATCGTCCCTTATGGTCTTATTATCGACATTCGGATCGTGGTGGGCACCAATAATTACTCCGTCCACCCTTTTGGGTTTGCCGTGGCTGTATTCTACAGTTACCTGAGACTTGCCGTCAGGACGCAGGTAAGGGAGGACTTGCTCTTTTCGCAGTCTGGCTAGCTCCCGGCATAGTTTATGAGCCAGCGATATGGGAAGCGGCATAAGCTCGGGGGTGTCATTGCAGGCATAGCCGAACATCATCCCCTGGTCACCGGCCCCTGTTTTATCCAGGTCCTCATCTGTCACTGCTTTTTCTCTTGTTTCAATTGATTTGGAGACCCCGGCATCGATATCTTTAGATTGGGGTTTAATGCTTACCAGTGTACCGCAACTCTGATAGTCGAAGCCGTATTCGGGTTTAATATAACCGATATCTTTTACCACCCGGCGTACCACCTCCGGGACTTCTATATAGCAGTCCGTAGTTATTTCGCCGAGTACAATCACCAGTCCTATTGTCACGGCGACTTCGCAGGCAACCCTGGCATAAGGGTCCTTTGCGATAATGGTATCCAGTATAGCGTCGGAAACCTGGTCACAAAGTTTGTCGGGATGACCTTCGGTAACTGATTCCGAGGCAAAGAAATAAGAACCATTTTCACTAAAACTTGACATATTTAACTCCTGTATTAAAGATTATGTTCCCGATTCCCAGCTTTCAAGATATTTTCTTTGTTCTTCGGTCAGGGAATCGATGGTTATGTTCATAGCCTTAAGCTTTAACCGCCCTATTTCGTTATCGATGTCTTCGGGCACGGGATAGACTCTCGGCTGTAGACTTCCTTTAGATTTAATTAGATACTCCAGACATAATGCCTGGTTGGCAAAGCTCATATCCATTACACTGGCAGGATGACCTTCAGCTGCTGCCAGAGT
>CAZEAR010000057.1:10475-10782 GCA_964510365.1 uncultured Dehalococcoidales bacterium
TGATAAGCCTGCCTTCACCCAGCAGATAAAGCCGCCGTCCGTCGGACAGGGTATATTCATCTACAAAAGGACGGACCTGTCTTTTAGACTTTGATAGATGTTCCAGGGCCGGGATATTTATCTCCGCATTAAAGTGACCGCTATTTGCCAGAATAGCTCCGTCCTTCATCCGGGAAAAGTGAGATTCGTCTATCACATTAATGTCGCCGGTAGCTGTGATAAAAATATCTCCGATGGCGGCCGCTTCGACTAAAGGCATAACCTGATAGCCGTCCATGGCTGCTTCAAGGGCCGGGATGGGCACGAC
>CAZEAR010000057.1:10792-11347 GCA_964510365.1 uncultured Dehalococcoidales bacterium
GTTATTATTACTTTAGAACCCAGTCCTTGAGCCCGCCGTGCTATGCCTCTGCTGCACCATCCGTAGCCACAGACCACTACATTCTTACCCGCCCAGAGAATATTGGTAGCCCTGGTGATCCCGTCTATAGTGCTCTGCCCGGTACCGTAGCGATTATCGAAGAAATGCTTGGTTTTGGCATCGTTTACGGCTATGATGGGATACTTAAGGTCTCCTCCTGCAGCCATATTTCTGAGCCGTATTACGCCGGTGGTCGTTTCCTCGGTGCCGCCTATTATACCATCTATTAGCTGGCTCTTCTCCTGATGAACGGTACTAACCAGATCGGCGCCGTCATCCACTGTTAGATGGGGTCTATGATTAAGCGCAGCCTCGATATGCTGGTAATAGGTCTTATTGTCTTCTCCCTTAATAGCATAAGTTGGCAGTCCCATTTCTACTAAGGCTGCGGCCACATCGTCCTGCGTGCTTAACGGATTAGAAGCGCACATTACCAGGTCAGCGCCACCTTCTTGTAGGGCCAGAGCAAGGTTAGCTGTCTCTGTTGTGATATGA
>CAZEAR010000058.1:0-11275 GCA_964510365.1 uncultured Dehalococcoidales bacterium
ATACAGACCAAACCAGGCATTAGCGGCAAAGCTGCCGTAAAACTCTTCCCCGTGACGGAGTGTATAGAAGATATTGAAGATGCTGCTTATCAGAAAGAGGATGCCGAATCCAATCTCACCGATATTTACTAATATTTCCATCATTCAGTCCTTTACACCGTATTCTTCAACCAAATAACTAAAACACTCACTTGTAGCAGATTTATACAGTTTAGACGTCCCGGACCGCTCTTCAGCCGGTTGAGTTTCTATTTGTGAGCAGACCTGTTATATAGGTTGATATGAACAGCAAGGCCCACGGAAGCCATGTTCCCAGCCAGCTGGTGAACATATCGAGGCTCCGGTTTATTATGAGTGCTACTAAGAAGAAATCCACCACTACCACGAAAGTTACAAATATATAGGCAGTCATTATCGGCGTGGTGTAACCGAATTTTTTAAAGTAAATCCAGGATACTAATGCAAATATGAATGGTGCTCCGACGGCATGAACTATCAAAGTGGTTTGCATAGGCATTATTCCCATACCGATAAACATGATTGCTCCGCAAAGAGCCCACCCCACAAACGCATGGGCCAGTATGATGCCGGCTTTCTTAAAATTTGCTTTATTCATTGTTTTTTACCTCCAGATTTTTTTCAATATTTTCGCCTTGGGGTTACCAGATGCAGTTAACGCAAACAGTAATTCATATAATACTCACCCTCCCAGTATCCTGACCGAATCATCAAAGCCGTTACCGTTAGCCCGTACTGAAAAAATTCCAGCCGGGTTTTAATATATGGCAATAGTATCCTCAAATGCATAACGAAAAAGTGACAAGTTTCACAAAATAATCGGCTCTAAGACTTAGCCGACGGTAAAAAACATTGTTTATCTGGTGGAGATAGGGGGATTCGAACCCCCGACCTCTGCGATGCGAACGCAGCGCTCTCCCAGTTGAGCTATATCCCCTCAGAAACGGATTCTAGCAAAGGACATTGACTACAGTCAAGCTTGTATATTTAACCGTTATTAAACTCGTTTATTTGACAAATATTTTGTTATATGATAACATTAATACAGTCCCAAGTGATCAGACTTGAAACCGGGGAGGCGGAGAGCCGGCGCAAGGTAAGCGAAAGCTGAAAAGCGTCAGGTAAGGAAGAGGAACCGGAAAAGCGAGGTTACTTGGGACCCTTTTTATTTGCCTTATTTACCGTTGCCGTTTAATCCACTCAGCAGCATTTCCATATAAAGTTCACAATTTTTTCAATTATGCTAAAATATCTCGGTTTTTGTATACAATAATCTTTGGAGTACGTTTATGTCCAGTATCAATAAGGATGAATGGAGCAAAAAAATTCTGGCTCCGGCATTAAATAAATTCCCGGAACGTCAGTTAAAATTCGAGACCACCTCCGGAATTCCATTATCGACGGTCTATTCTCATGAGGATGTCCCGACTCTGGACTATACTACATCTCTTGGCTATCCCGGGGAATATCCTTTCACACGGGGCGTACAACCGACTATGTACCGGGGCAGGTTCTGGACAATGCGCCAGTATGCCGGTTTCGCCACAGCGGAAGAATCCAACCACCGCTACCGTTTCCTGCTTGTACAAGGGCAGACCGGTCTCAGCGTAGCCTTCGATTTGCCCACCCAGATCGGTTATGACTCGGACCACCCCATGTCACTGGGTGAAGTAGGCAAAGTCGGTGTCGCTATAGATACCCTGGCGGATATGGAGATTCTATTCAGGGAAATACCATTAGACAAAGTAAGCACCTCTATGACCATAAATTCCACGGCTCCGATCTTACTGGGCATGTACGTTGCTTTAGCCAGGAAACAGGGTATTGAGCTGCCAAAACTCAGTGGTACCGTTCAAAATGATCTGCTTAAAGAATACATCGCCAGGGGAACCTATATTTTCCCTCCCCGCGCCTCCATGCGTCTAACTACAGATATCTTCTCTTATTGCAGCCAGAATTTACCCCGCTGGAACACCATCAGCATCAGCGGTTACCATATAAGAGAAGCAGGAGCCAACGCCGTCCAGGAGATAGCTTTCACACTGGCCAACGGAATCGCCTACGTCCAGGCGGCCCTGGATGCGGGCTTAAATGTGGACGCCTTTGCCGGGAGACTGTCTTTTTTCTTTGACAGCCATAACGATCTTTTCGAAGAAATCGCCAAATTCAGGGCGGCACGCCGTCTCTGGGCCAGGATTATGAAAGAGAGGTTTAAAGCTGAAAACCCCCATTCGTTAGCATTGCGTTTTCATACTCAGACTGCAGGTTGTACTCTCACTGCTCAACAGCCGCATAACAATATCGTCAGGGTGGCAATACAGGCGCTGGCGGCGGTCCTCGGCGGCACTCAATCGCTGCATACCAATTCCTACGATGAAGCTTTCGCCACACCTACGGAAGAGGCGGTGATCATCGCTCTGCGCACGCAGCAGCTTCTCGCCTATGAAAGCCTGGTCGGCGATGTCGCGGACCCACTGGGAGGTTCCTATCTAATAGAGTCTCTTACCGATTCACTGGAAAAAGATGCCGGGAAATACATCGATAAAATAGATAGCCTGGGAGGAGCGGTGGCCGCCATCGAGCATGGATTCCAGCAAAGAGAAATCCAGGAAAGTTCTTACCGCCAGCAGAAAAGCATCGAA
Source organism: uncultured Dehalococcoidales bacterium (assembly GCA_964510365.1). Classification (GTDB taxonomy): domain Bacteria; phylum Chloroflexota; class Dehalococcoidia; order GIF9; family UBA5629; genus CAZEAR01. Next base: position 2,661 of record CAZEAR010000058.1, read on the forward strand.
TGCAATCAGTGTACCGTGGTCGGAATTAATAAATTCGTTTCGCCTTCGCCCAGAATACCGGTGATACATTTTGATCCCGAGCAAGAGAAGTTACAGAAGGAGCATCTAGCCGAAGTTAAAGCCAAAAGGGACAACGGTCGGGTCAAGAGGTCTTTGAAAAACCTTAACGATATAGCTCGCGGCACCGAGAACACAATGCCTGCCTTTTTGGAATGTATTGAAGCATACGCCAGTATCGGCGAGATATGCGATGTACTGAGAGAAGTCTTCGGCACTCAAAAAGAATTCCTGGTCTTTTAATGGATGGTGAATTCAAATGAAATACACTTTTAAAGCGACGGTTCACTCAATAGAAGAAGTATTATATAATCAAGTAAATTCATCATGTGCATCCCGAATCCACAAAGGGCATTCTTATTGAGCTGGCACAAATAAATGAATCGGATTAAAATAGCTTATTCAGAAATCAGCAATGATCAGGAGGAATGAAAACCATGACAGAGGAGCGTAAAATAAGGGTATTAATCGCCAAGCCCGGTCTTGACGGTCATGACCGCGGCGCTAAAGTAGTTGCCAGAGCTCTTCGAGATGCGGGCATGGAAGTTATATATACAGGAATCCGTCAAACTCCTGAAATGATCGTGGAAGCAGCCGTCCAGGAGGACGTGGATGTCGTGGGACTAAGTATTCTTTCCGGAGCTCACCTGGAACTTTTCCCGCCGATTATACAGGGTCTTAAAACAAAAGGACTGTCCAACTCACTGGTACTGGCCGGAGGAATAATACCTGACGAGGATATCGAAACCCTGCAAAAAATGGGGATTAAAGCTGTATTCGGTCCGGGCACTGCTACCGGAAATATAGCAGATTTTATCAGGCAAGAGGTCCCTGCCGGTTAAAGCACCGGAAAGTAGCATCTTTAAATTCCGGCGGCTCCCACTATATCCCTTATATCGGCTATATTTCTTTCCTTGAGGAACCGCTCGATCCCATCCAGTATATCAAGCGCAGCCGACGGATTGGAAATATTAGCTGTCCCCACCTGAACCGCGCTTGCTCCCGCCATTATGAACTCCAGAGCATCATCGGCACAGCTTATTCCACCGCATCCTATTACAGGTATATCGATATTGTGTGCAACGTAATAAACCATATATAAAGCTATGGGTTTGATGGCAGGCCCCGAAAGTCCGCCGATAGTCCTACCCAGAGAAGGTTTTCTTTTATCAATATCGATAGCCATACCTCTGAATGTGTTCACCAGCGTTACCGCATCGGCACCGGCTTCAGCTACCGCCACGGCCATTTCCAGAATGTCAGTCACATTGGGACTGAGCTTAACTATCAAGGGCAAACCGGTAACTGATTTTACCGATGAAGTCACTCCAGCCGCCGATTCCGGCCTGGTCCCGAATTCTATTCCACCCGATTCCACATTGGGACAGCTCACATTAATTTCAATCCCGCTGATCCCCTGCACCCCGTCAAGCTTACCGGCAATCTCAGCATATTCCTCGACCGTCTCTCCGGCAATATTAACGATAACCGGCACCTTCCATTCAGCCCAAACAGAGGCCTTCTGCTTAATTACAGCATCGACTCCGATATTTTGCAGGCCTATTGAATTAAGCAAGCCGGAAGAAGTTTCCACCAGCCGCGGCTGAGGATTGCCGTCCCTGGGACTCAGAGTAGTCCCCTTGCAAACTATAGCGCCCAGCTTTTGTATATCGAACAATTCCTGGTACTCGATCCCGTATCCAAAAGTACCTGACGCGGTCATTACCGGATTGGCCAGAGACAAACCTTCGGGATGCGAAGGAGCTAACTGGACGTTGAGACCTTTCATTTTAATGATGCTTATCCTTTTGAGACCGGCATTTTTTCAATACGGATTCCACTTTACCCGACATCGTCAGCGGTTTATCCCGCCGTTCATCTATTTTTAAAGTAGTAACGACCCGCAGTACACCGCGTTCAAAAGGAGCCGAATGCATTTGCCGGGCCGCTTCGATCACGCTGTCGATAGGGCCTTCGATAACGGTACCCATCGGCGTAAGCTGATAACATAAATCTTTTTTGCTCTCAAGAATATCGATACACGCCGCGACATACCGGCTCAAACCGGTCCCGGCGGTACCTATGGGGACTACAGAAATTTCGGCAACAACATTTCCATTCATTTAATACCTCCATGAAGATATTAAGACCCACCAACCCGCATCAATAGTATACCCAAGACCTATAAAAAATAATAGGCCCGTTATAAATATGCTATGAAATCGCATTGAAGAAGCAGTCAGATATACTGTTTATACCCACCAGTAAAGTAAATATGTTAAAATTTTGTTGGGTACAGAATATGGCAAAAGCACTGGCAAGTCAGGTTTATACAATTCGACCGATGCAGGATAAAGACATTCCTCAGGTTCTGGACGTAGATCGGGAGGCTTTCCCGACCCAATGGCCTCATCCTACATATAGTTCCTTGAAACACGAACTTCACAATAGACTGGCATACTATATTATAGCCTGCAAGCCGAATAAAATAATTCTGGAACCGGATAACAATAAGGATACCGGCAAGACTTTCTGGGATAAAATGCGGAAACTGCCCGGCATCATTATTAACGGGCCTTTTTCCAGCGCGGAATTGCCGCCGCCATCGCGGGATTACGTTATCGGCATGGCCGGCTTCTGGTTAATGGCCGGAGAAGCGCATATTACCACCATCGGCGTAAGAAATGCATACAGGCAGCAGGGTGTCGGAGAACGGCTGCTTATATCGATCATCGATATGGCAATACAAATGAAAGCAGATATAGTTACACTGGAAGTCCGAGCCTCAAACGAACAAGCGCAGAAACTGTACCGTAAATACGGTTTCTCCCACGTAGGCGTCCGAAAAAAGTACTATTCGGATAACGGTGAGGATGCCAATATAATGACCACAGATCCTATTAACTCATCATCTTTCAAAATGCATTTCGAGCAATCAAAGCAGTCTTATGAGCTCAAATGCGGTCGAATTTAAACCGTTATATGGAGGACAAATATGAGTGAAATGAAAAGCGCCTGGGAAAAAGCGCTGGAAAAAGCAGAAAAACTGGGTAAGCCATCTACCGAGGAGTTGAAGCGACTCGAGCATATACCGACTGGAAATATGATCGCTGCTCAATATCTTCAAAATGATAATTATGACCTGGATGCGGAATTAACCAAATACAAGGGCAGCGGTATAAGACAATATATAATAGAAGGCGTACAGGAAATATTGCTAAGAAATATTACACTTCCTCATGATGAACATGCCACCAAAACATTGACAAGAGCCATGTCAGGCATCAAAATACTGAAAGAAAACAAAAAACAACTCGACGCCGTCTACGAGCGAATAAACAATCTGGTGAATTACTATACGCAAGCCCGGCAGCAGGCTTTTTCGCAATTTAAACAGAGCTTTGAATCCAAATTAAAGGAATTAAGCCAGTCTCTTCAGCAGCGTATGGCGGCAGGCCACTCCGTCGAAGCTGAATTACAGCAGCAATTTCAGGAAGAATGGCGTAGAATAAGCGGCGAACTGGACTCGCAGTATGCCAGGACGCTTGAGGAACACAAGCAGCAGATACTATCGATATCCTGAGCACTTTCAGAACACTAATATTTAATCCTTATCACAGGATTATCCATATTTAGTAATAACGGTTTTACACATTGTTAATATTATAAAAGAATTACAGGGGGTCCATAATTATGAATGAGTGGTTGATAATTATCTTACTGGTAGTAGTTTTATTGATTGCTTTATTCGTTCTGCCGCAATTTTTTATCGCCAGAGCTATGAAAAAAGTTATCAAGATTTTCAGGGAGAACAATGCCATCGGAGTGCGACATGCCAAGACAGCCCAGGAGTTAGGGCTTGAACCCAAAGGAATGATAGATAGAATGATGAAACCCCGTGATTATAAGCCGCGGGCACTGGAATACCTGATAGGTTCAAATATAGTCCAGATGACCGAGGACGGCAAGCTTTATCTGGTAGAAGAAAATCTGGCTAACACCAGATTCGCCAATCCCGGTTATTAGAATGCACTCCTTTACCCGGGTCAAGTATATTTATGGGAAAAGCAAAATTCAGTTCTCCGGCTGTTGTCCTATGAACTGAAAACGCAATTTTCCACGATGATGTCGACCTCATATTCGCCGACTTTACCGGTTATGGTTATGGATTGATTGGGCTCCAATGCCCCTATCTTGGATACGTCTCCTTCACTGAACACGCATCTGGCCCCGACCAGATCCGAATCACTGGCGGTAATCAATACCCAGTAATTGCTCAAATCATAACTGCTGACCACGCCGGTAATTTTTACCGTCTTACCTTTGTATTGTGCTGCGGCCGCTTCAGCATCCGCCTCATAGGCAGCTACTAAATCAGCAACATTTATCTCGGTTATGGTCTGCCCCCCCTGATTATCTGTCTCATCTGCCGTCGTATTATCCGTTGTCGAAGATGTATCGTCTTGAGTCGTCTTTGGAGATGTATCATTAGACTTACTCGAACTTCCGAACATGCTAAAATCACCCCCCGACCAGATTAAATAGCCGCCTGCCAGAAGAAAAACACAGGCAAAAACCGCAAACAGTATTATCCAGCTGGACAAACTCTTTTTCTGGGGTCCCTGCCATCCATACCCGTAGCCGTACTGCTGTTGATACTGAGGCGGCTGCTGATACGGGGGTTGCTGTTGATACTGGGGCGGCTGTTGATACTGAGGCGGCTGCTGATATTGAGGCGGCTGTTGATACTGGGGCGGCTGCTGATATTGAGGCGGCTGTTGATACTGGGGCGGCTGTTGATACTGGGGCGGCTGTTGATACTGGGGCGGAGGCTGCATTTGCTGCTGCGCCGGCCAGTTCAATGGTGAACCGCAATTTCCGCAAAATTGAGCGCCGTAATCCACAGGCGATCCGCAATTGGGACAAGAATACATCTGCTGCATTTTATAAATTCCTGTTATTCATATTTAGTATAGTTTATGCTTATACAACAGAATATTCAAGACCCGCGTCCAGTGCCGAATATCGTATCTCATTCCCGAAATCTTATGTATTTTATGTCAACCAACAGCATAACACTGAAATATTAATAAAATGTTAAGCCCGCTACGGAGAAACAGTTCCGGTATCATCGGTTTTTCGGCGATAGCCGACCGGTTCTTTTCTCTTACCATCGATGAAGTGAAAAAAGGTAAGAACAGGATGGCGGTGAGCCATACGAGGACCGGCATAGCGCATAACGGCTCTGATTCTTTCCCTCATTGCGGGAATATAACAGTGTACCGGGCATTTATTGCAGGTCGTCTTACCTTCCTGAAATATGCATCTGTCAAGGCGGTTCCGGGCATAGTCCAGCAGGTCCCGGCATTCGGGGCATAATCCGCCGCTCTTATGATGGTCATGACAGTAAAGACCTATCATTACCTCAACGGTTCTAGCCTCACGGGCTATTCTGGGACGTTTTTCAGCCATCTGGAAATTGTCCTGTAGCTAAATATATATTTACGTCATCTACAGTCCAGCTCCGGAATTACCGGTTATTGAGTAATCGCTGAACTCAGCGCCGCCGGCAAACAACCCTTATATATCAACTGCGCTGCTAGCCGAAGCGAGCCGTTATCACCTGCCCGTTCTCGAGGACCACCTTGGTTACCTGCTTGCAAGAAGGACAGGTCAGTGGACCGCTGTAATTGGCCTTCGAGGCATCTATCGGTATGCCCTTGCCGCATCCCAGACAGGTCACTCCGGGAGCTGCCGGGCTGCCTTCCTGATGCTGCTTTTTATGGCGGGCGAACTGCTCTATATCGTCACATTCTGTTCCACATACATGGCATTTAAAACGCATCTATTACTTCCTCCTGCTGCTACCTGATTTATCCTGCTTTCATTCTAATAATATGGTGGTGTTTTTTCAAAAGCCGATATCCAGCATATTCAATATATAATAGGGCTGGTAAGTTACATAGCCGACCATATCCTTGACTTCCGCCATAGGAGGATCGGCTATTACCCATATCCCGTCCTTATACTTTTTAGAGAGCTGCGATTTCTTCGATTCCACAAATTTTATAAATACCTGCCCGGTAGGTGTCGAGATCACCGATTTAGCCATAATATCCTTTACCTCTTCCAGAAGCTCTTTACCGGTCCCGTCATAGTACACGATACAGGTCAGGTGGTCCGGCTGTCTGTTACCGTCGGTATCGACACTGGCCAGAGCTGCATCAAGGCCTATTGACTCGTACATGCTCGCCAGCAATACTGCGAAGTCATCGCAGTCGCCACCCTTTGTATCGAGTGTCTCACTGGCTGTGGCGAAATATTCGTGCCCCGCCGGATCGCTGACGTAGTCGATGTTTTTGGCTACCCAGTAATTAACCTGCCAGATTTTCCACGACTGCGAGTCCTGGTTTATCCCCGCAGGAGCACCGCTTATCAAACCAACTGCAGTATCTCTTACCATCGGGTTGGTCGGCTGGACAAAGTCTTTTATATCTGCCGTTAATAAAGGAGATACCGTCAAAGTAACCGATCGGCTGATTTTATCCTTAGCTCCATAAACGGTGATGGTATAAACGGTGGTCTTCTGAGGTGAAACAGCCTCATTCCCGGATAGGGATACATTTCCTATATTCTGGTCTATTTTGACATTGATGGCGCCGGTAGTATTCCACTTCAGATTCGCCGAGCCGCCGGCCCTGATTTGTAAAGGGGTGATACTGAAATCAACGATCGAAAGCTCTCCGGCAGCCGCCTGCGGCGGAGGGGACATTGTTTCGGCGGGATGCTTATCTCTCTCGGATACCAGGCTGCCTCCCGCAATAAATGCGACGAATCCCACGCAGATAAGGACCGGAGGCAACCATATACGCGTCTGCTTCTTCTGCAGTTTCTTCACCAGCATTATCACCAGCATCACAATGCCTGCCAGGAAAGCCAGCATTCCGGTTGCTATCAATATGCCCGCTATCAACTTTTCTACCTGTTGTTAAGCCTTACCGGTCCCGTACGACCGCTATATCAATTTAATATTAGCAGATATCGTATTATTAGTTAACATTTCAAATAAAAGAATGCAGCCGGCACAGGGTGATATAATTAGCCGACGGTAACCAATAAAAAGGAAGGTGTTTATGAAAGAGCTAACTGATTACAGCGGCGAGTTCAATCCCGACATACAGTTCCATGATTTCAGCAAAGATGTGCTCGCAGAACTGACCAGGCTGTACTGCAAATTTCACATGTCGCTCGACGGTTTCTGGTACCTGACGGTTATGAATGAGTTCAATGAGGAAACCGCTACGAAGTACGATATCTCGGTCTGGGAAAAGCAGTCGAGATACGAAATCAAGAGGATTACCGAACTATTAAACATCCGGGAAAGAGATATTCCGGCTTTTTTTAAATGGCTGCAGTTCAATCCTTTTAACTGGAATATGGACCATAAGCTGGAGCCGAAGAGCAGCAACCACGGCATCTGGACCGTTTATAAATGCCCCACCTTAGAGGCATTGAAAAAAGAGGGGAAAGGCAGAGACGGCTATTTTTGCAGCACGGTGGAACTTAGCATTTTCGAGACCTTCGCCCGTAATTTCAATCCGGATATAAAAGTGAAATACCTGAAGCTGCCGCCGAGGCCGGAGGAAGAGGGTATCTGCTGCCTGTGGGAGTTCTTCATCGAGAAATAGGCCTATCAGCGGCTTTACGATAACAAAGGGACACCGGCAATAAAAGATAAAGCTAGATGGCTGGACTGAAGAAATGGCGACGTCCGCTTACGATTGATGTCCCTGTGCGGGGTACCCGTCTTTTTTCCTGCCTATCCGGGATGATATCAAGCAGTAAAGGCCGGTGACAAAACCGGCGACTATCAATGCCGGTATCAAACATGCCACCACGAATAAGACAGCCTCACCGATACTTCTGATAACTTCAATAATCACTTCACAACCCCCGAAGATCCCCTGAGTTCTCTGTCTTTTATTATTATACAACAAATAAAACAGTTAAAATACTATAAAAAAAGAGGCGGCTTTATAAAAAAATATAAATTACGGCACCGGCGCTAAACATTACGGAAATCCTTTGAACCCGCCGTTTAGCCCGAATATCGACGAAAGCATGTCCCGTCTCGATCGACGGCCCTTAATCTACGGCTATCATTACGTTCGATGCCTTAACAACCGCATATACCTCTTTGCCCGGTTTCAGTCCCAGTTTTTCCGCCGATTCCTTGGTGATTATGGAGACCACCTCCTGCCCTCCGGCGATCTCAACGGTCACCTCCGTATTAACCGCACCCGGTACCAGGCTTTTAACCTTGCCCCTCAATACATTCCTGGCGCTTACTCTCATCCGGTACCTCCCTCTCTCTTCGAAGACATATATTAACGTTATTCCGCGGTAATTACATACTACAAAAAGTCTGCCCTTATGTAAAACTCTCCAGAAATAGCCGGCCCTGGTTAAATCATCACCATGCGCCAACAGCAATCCCTATGATAAAAGTCACATACGGCAGTGATTATGTCACCTATAATTGATTACAATTCCGGGAA
>CAZEAR010000059.1:0-2778 GCA_964510365.1 uncultured Dehalococcoidales bacterium
AACCACATTTGATTTAGGCTGTTTCTCGCTGCTACTTTTACAGCCTATGGTACCGGTAAAAACTAAGAGTAATACAAGTATAATATTTATTATCAGAAATTTTTTCATTTTGCTGTAGCCAGAATCTTTTCGCCTTCACTCAGCCCGGATATTACTTCAGCAAACTGAGTGCTTTGTGCTCCGACGGTTATTTGTCTTTTTTCGAGTTCACCGGTTATCTCATTTAAAACCTGGGTAAACATACCCTCAGGGCTCTTGATAATAGATTCCACAGGTATTAACAGCACATTCTCACGGTTTTCAATTATGATATCTGCGGTTGCAGTTAAACCTCCCTTGAGTTCAATATCCGTAGGATCAAGTTCAATGGTTACTGTGAAATTTATTACTCCGGTACTTTCATCACCGGCTGGTGAAATAAAGGTTACAGTACCGGTTAACTCCCTATCGGGAATTGCGTCCACTATGATATTTGCCTTGCGGCCGACTTCAACCTGGAAGATATCGACCTCATCCACACTGCCTTCGAATTTGATAGTTTTAGTGTCAACCAGATGAACTGCCGTTATGGAGGAGTAATCCCTGGCTGAAAGCTGGTCATCTTCGCTTACTCCGACATCTACTACAGTACCGTCGAATGGAGCCACAATTACTGCCTTCAGAAGTTGGTCTCGATTATCTTTTAGATTGGCTCGAGCTTTCTTCAAACTCATTTTATAGTCTTGTGCTACCTTTAAAGAAAGCCCGTTTTCTAAAACTACTTCATTATAGGTAAGTACGGAATTGCCCATTTCCAGATCATGTTCGGCTATGCGTAAAGTTTCCAGAATCTTTATTTCATCACGCTCGTCTTTCTCCATCAACATCTGCAATTGGTGGAGTTTTTCTGCAGAAGACTGGATATAATCAAAACCGGTAGCAACGTCGGGAAATGACATGGTACGCCTTATTATCTCACCAATGGTATTCTGGACGAGGTTGTGCGTCTTATCGAGGTGTTTTTGAGCATCACTCAACACCGAAGAAGCGCTTGCATAATCGTTCTGTTTAATCAGGCTTTTAGCATTCTTTACTCTTTCGAGATCTTCCTTAACATTATTGATTGCTATGGGTATATGCGGGTAAGTTAGAACATAGTCCAGCATGTATTCCACTTCATATCCGTATTTCATGTCCAGTGCGATATCGGGATATGTGTCAACATCTGTTATCGCTATGCCTAAAATATACTTACTGGATTCCAGATCATATTGAGCTATCCGCAACTCAGACAAAGCTCTATCGTATTCACCATTATCTAATAACTTATTAGCTTCTTCTACCTCTTCCTGAGCTTTTTCGAAGCTGTTAAGTGCGCCTATATTGGGATAGCGGCGAGGATAACCCAGCATTTGACTGAGGCCCGGTATCGTCTGTGCAAGATTATTAGCAGCAAGTTGAAGGTCATATTGTGCTGATTCAATAGTGAGCTTTTGTCCGGTAACATCCAGCTTGGCTAGTAAAGCGCCGGCTTTAACTTTATCCCCTTCCTCAACCAGTACTTCATTCACAGTACCTGATGTACCGAAACGCAATTCTACCTGGTTGGGCATTACCAGATTCCCGTCTGCAGAGACACTGATAAACAGATCGCCTCGCTGTACTTCATAGAAATCGTCTTCATTGGCTGGCTTCTCAGCGGCATTTTTGCAGCCAACAAGACCGGATACAGATAGCATAAGGGCCAGAAGAATGAATATAATTATTTTGTTTTTCACTCGGTTAAAAACTTTATTTATTTATATAAATGCTACTGTATCTTGCACATAAATAACTTGAAATTATCAGACTTGCAGATATCGGAATCCAATATAACCGGCAATATACATAGTACAAACAGAGAAGTCCCGTTTTATTTCTAAACCTTGTTACAGAAGTTTTATGATTTGAATGACCCATATTCCGGTTAATTATAGAATTTATGCAATATGTACCAAGTTGATTTAAGGATCTTCCAAAATTATTTAATATTATTCATAAATTGTTAAATAATTATTAAGATTAGCTGGAATTACCAAAAATAATACAGGTTATTGCACCTTCATCAACAGGAAACGGGATGTAATAGTATATCACATTTTGTTAAATTTAAAAGGGAAAATATATTCAAATTTAAACTATATTGTTTCAATTACATTGGATAAATTATGATATACTATACCAGTTCAATACCATGAACATGGAGGTGTATTTGTGAGACTGCTGATTAATATCATTATAGTAATAGCTGTCATTTATATAGTTTATTGGTTGCTTACGAGATTCGTTTGTTAGTACACTCGTATGCGTATCAATCTGTAATAATCCGCGCATTTCATCTATGACATCGCATACCGATACTTCATACTTAAGGATGATATCAAACCAGCAAAAAGGACGACCTCCAATCAATACTATATCCCCATTAAAACCAACCACCATTCTTTTCCAAAACCAGCCATCGTTATGTTTTCCTGTTAAATGTTATCGGTTATCATTACTATAATCGACGTATTTTTGTAGGAGTCACAGGAACATAATGAAGCAAAAGCTCAACGCAATTAAAGCAACAATTGCTCACCTTAAAGAGGTTCCCCTCACTTTTGGTAATCATTCATTTAAATTAAAGGGTAAAGTTTTATTTCCGGGTAATGCCAGCCAGGATTCTCCAGTACCGGGTGCGATACTTTGTCACGGTTTCGGCTCTAGCCATAAAGCAATGGAATCCAGTGCCAAAATCATGGCCAAACAGGGTATAGC
>CAZEAR010000059.1:2788-7682 GCA_964510365.1 uncultured Dehalococcoidales bacterium
GGGTATAGCTGTGATGTTATTCGATTTCCGCGGCCACGGCGAAAGCGAAGGCGCCGTTGATGGGAAAATGGTGGATGATATTCTGGACGCCTGGAATACTTTGAGAGATTTTCCGGAAATAGATAAAGACCGGATGGGACTCATCGGACACAGCCTGGGAGCTATGTCGGCTATAATGGCCGCCGATAAAGTGAATCCGCGAGTGCTGGTTGCATTATCCTGTCCACCTCAAGTAAACGACGAAATGTATCCTGAAATACCGGATAACTTCGGCCAATGGGGAATGAAGAGCAGCAGTATTATAGATTTTCCCCGACAGGGGTCTTTTCCCTGGTTAAAGGGGACTGCCGCGTTTTTATCCAGAGTCTGGATGTATATGTTCGGCTATCATGTTCGAGTCGATTTAAAGAAATTCTTTAACGGCATAACACAAATGAATATGATCGAGGTGGTTGAGAAGCTGGACGACTGTTTCAAACTGTTTGTTTACTGCGAGGGTGATAGCGTAACACCATACGATAAATGCGTGCCAGTTTATCAGGCAGCTTGTGAGCCTAAACTCAAGCTGGTTGCCAGGGGCGGCTTCCATACAACCCCGCTATTGAGAGGGCAACTGCGCTCCCAATGGACCAGTTGGGTTGTCACCAAACTGACCGATTAGTTTAGTTCACTGGATGAGTTAAATGAGTACTCTCGTTAAAATTATACTCATTTTCTTTTATATATTACGGAGGCAATAATGCGTATACTATTAACCGGTGGAGCGGGGAGGCTGGGCATAACCATATGTAAAGCTCTGCTAAAAGAGGGAAACCAGGTCCGCATATTCGACCTGGATAATTCCGGCAATAGAAAAAGTACAAAAACACTTCAGGGAAAAGCGGAGGTCCAATGGGGAGATATAACCCAAAAGAATTCTGTCAGGCAGGCATTGGAAAATGTCGATATGGTGGTACACATGGCTGCCATATTACCTCCGGTTGCCGATAACAGACCTGAACTGGCCAGAAGAGTAAATATAGACGGGACCAAAATGCTTGTTGATCTGATAAAAGAAAAAGGCGGTCGCATTCCCTTAATATACACTTCCTCAGCAGCTGTTTTCGGGCCTACACCCGATGCTACCGAACCTTTGTGCCCTGACAAAAATGATCCTCAACCAAAAGGGGTATATGGGGAAACCAAATACCTGGCAGAAAAGTCGATACGAGAATCCGGAATCGACTACGCTATACTACGGCTCACTGCTACCATGTACCTGATCTTCAAAACCAGCGACCTCAAACGTATGTTTTCCATACCGCTCAATAACCGAATCGAGTATTGCCACCCCCACGACACGGCCGTAGCCATAATCAATGCCGTTAATAATTTCCAGGCAATCAAAGGAAATACATTCGTTATCAGCGGCGGTCCTCAACAAAGAATGCTGTATAAAGATATGATCAGCAAGATTCTAAATGTAATAGGACTGCCTCTTCCCCCAGCAAAAAAATTTACACGGAAACCTTATTATCTCGACTGGTATGACACTGCCAAATCACAGAAACTGCTGAGGTTCCAGACGAGGTCTTTTTCAGACTATATAAACGACTTCTCCCGAGAGCTGACAAGGGTATACTCACCGCTTTTTCTGCCCTTTATGCGCTACTTCGTAGGGCCGGTCTTCGGAAAGCTGATTACCAGGCTGATATAGGCCGCTTTTGAGATATCTTCTGACTGTGTCGTATCCCGTTGTGAACATTAGCGCCTGCAGCCTTACTGAAATCCAACATCCACAATAATATAATCTTGTTAACAGGTTATATTTACTAGTATAATTAGCAATCGGAAAGGGGCTGTAGCTCAATTGGGAGAGCGTCTGATTTGCATTCAGAAGGTAGTGGGTTCGAATCCCATCAGCTCCACCAGTTTATAGGTTGTTGGACTAGTTCTTAGGGACAGGTCAGCAAAGTAGATTATTAATTTAATTAAATTCAGCTTCTTGCTTTTCCCCCAATTTGTACAAACTCTTCCATTGGGATAATAGTCCAAGTCTCAGAATTTGCATACCCCTTTGTAGACATAGCCTGGGTTAGACCTGCTACTGCGCTTTCATTTGGTGCTTCATAAATAAACATCGCATCGTATGCACCTAATACGCCATAAGCACCAATACTTTTGATTCCCATCTGTTCTGATACTTTCTCACCTTCTTTCCACTGCTTTGCGAAATCACCCTGATTTTTCAGTCCCTCTGAAGTAAATTTCAGTAGAGTTACATAAGTGGGCATTTACACCTCCTTTCCGACTTTCTATGCACTGGCCTTGCCCTATAGCAATATTTTATAATACTATTTAAGTTTCTTCTAGTGATTATACTGAGTAACAAATATCTCGGGTGGAGGTAATACATGCAGAATAACAGGGTAGCGCATGGCTAAAACGATTCTGATGATTCATGGGATGATGGCTGGAGGATGGTGTTGGGAAGGGTATAAAGCATACTTTGAAGAGAAAGGATACCGTTGCATCACTCCAACTCTTCGGTTTCACAATATATCTCCTAATGATCCTCCTGATTCAAGGCTCGGAACTCTCAGCTTAACCGATTACGTTAAAGATCTGGAATCAGTGATTAGCGACCTTTATGAGGTACCAATAATTGTAGGGCACTCGTTGGGAGGACTTCTCGCACAGATTCTTGGCAGTCATGGCCTGGCAAGAGCGCTTGTCCTTTTAACCCCCGCGTCACCCCGTGGTATTTTTGCTTTAAGACCGTCGGTTATAAGAACATCTTGGAGTGCGCAGACAAAGTATGGATTCTGGAAGAAACCCTTTCGCTTGACTTTCGACGAAATGACTTATTCAATCTTACAATTAATGCCGCTCCAAGAGCAGAGGGAGATCTACGCCAGATTCGTGTACGAATCTGGTAGAGCGATAAGCGAAATCGGATACTGGTTTTTTGATCCTAACCGAACAACTGAAGTAGATGAGTCAAAGGTTAATTGCCCGGTACTAATAATCGGAGCGCGTGAAGACAAGGCGACACCAATCTCAGTGACTAGGAAAATAGTTAACAAATACCATGCTATTTCCACCTATATAGAACTTGCAGGGCATTCACACTGGATCATTGGAGAACCAGGCTGGCAGGAAGTAGCCGAAATGATTACAAGGTGGATAAAAGAGATCAATCATGTAAGATGATAGACCATCAATTTTGCCCCCACATGCTGGAAATTTAAAAGAGTCAAATGAAAAACTCTTTTTGCCCAACTCAGGCTTAGCAAAATCTTTATCGCTAAACGCAGCGAGGCGGCTTGGATTACCAGTTAATTTAATCAACCATAGTGGTATTATATGTTCATTACTCTTTCGGACTGTCCTAGTTTAAGGTAGTTGACAAATCGTAAATAAATTTAAAATCACCTTAAATCAAGGGGGGTCATCGTTAATTATGATGTGTTTAATAGGCATGTAGTAAAAAGTCATCTGGATTTCCTAATCCCTCGCTTAAGCAATCTGATTGAATACTGGATAAAGTACTAGCGTCAACAAAAATTTTGAATCCGATAAGTTGAATCCCATCAGCTCCACCATCTATAACAACTCCAAAATATCTGCCCCTAATGTTATCGGTGCAAAATGCGAATCGATCCGCTCTTTAGCTAGTTGTCTTTTGTATACTCTTTACAAGTGCCAGCGGAGGATATGATATGTGCTTATGAGTTAAATAAATAAGATATATTAATTAGAAAGCGCATTATTGATATCCAACGTCATCAATGATAGAATGACGGGAATTGAATAGCCACTGGGGGAGCTGGAAAGCTGAGAGTCTCGAAAGAGATAACCCTTAGAACCTGATCTCGGTAATGCGAGCGTAGGAAAGTAATAGCATAAAACCAGAAGCGTATTACCTTTTGGTTTCTTTGAACCAACCATTACATTCCACGTTATACAAATTACTCCAGCCTCAACCTTTTGTCTGAGGTTACATTACCGAATAGTATTTTAATAAAGGAGTAAACTAGCATGAATATTGAGATGCCGGAAATCGGAAAAATTTCCCCCCAGATTTTTAGTGAATTGATACTTCCGCGACTTGGGGCAAAAAATGACAAGGTTCTGGTAGGTCCGCAACATGGCGTGGATGTAGGCATAGTCGAAATTGGAGGTAAAGCGATTTCCTTTACCTGTGATCCTGTATTCATTGTACCGCAATACGGGTGGGAAAGGGCTGCCTGGTTCGCAATACATATCATTGCATCCGATTCGGTTACCAGCGGATTAAGGCCCAAGTTCCTTTCTATAGACCTTAACTTACCCATGGATATTACCAAGGAGCATCTTGAGATAGTATGGAAAATCATACACGAGCAGTGTGAGCAAATAGGTATTAGTATTATTACCGGACATACAGCCCGTTATGAGAACTGCCAGTATCCGATGGTCGGCGGAGCCACAATTACAGGAATAGGTGAGATAGATGAGTATGTTTCTCCCCGTTTCGCTAGAGCAGGTGACAAGATCATTATCAGCAAGGGGCCGGCAATTGAGGCCAGCGGCATTTTCGCCGCTATGTTCCCCAGACTGCTGGAAGAAAAGTTCGGCTCGGAATTCGCAAGAGAGGCTGAAAACATTTTCTACAAGATGTCCGTAGTAGAAGATGCAATGACGGCCATTACCGTAGGTGTCAGAGACAATGGAGTAACTTCAATGCACGACGCTACAGAGTGCGGAATCTGGGGAGGTTTGTATGAAGTAGCCCAAGCTGCAGAATTGGGAGTAAGGATTGAAAAAGAAAAGATAGTTGTCGAGAACTATGTAACGGAAATATGCCAGCTCTTCGGAATCGATCCTTATGCTTCCATTAGCGAGGGTACGCTGATAATCTCCTGCCGTCCTC
>CAZEAR010000059.1:7692-11262 GCA_964510365.1 uncultured Dehalococcoidales bacterium
CTCATCAATTGTCGGCGAACTTATGGAAGCAAAAAAGGGTATGGTATTAGTGGAGAGTGGTAAGGAAAGGGGACTTCTACATCCCATAGTTGATCCCTTCTGGAGAGCCTTCTACGATGCCGCTCAGAATTATCAAGCTTGAATTGCTTAATATAATTTATGTTTATCCACCTATGATAGCGGTATATTACTACACCCGGAAGGTTATCTTATTGAAGCTCCTGCAAGTGGGCGGCATTTCCCAGAAGTTGTAAATATCCAACAGAAATACCGGCAAATTTAGGCCCATTTATTTCGGCAGACATAGTTAGCATGATTGGTAATGCAAATACGTAAAAGAAGCCGATGGCTATACCATTAATCAGGTTTAAGCGATAGCTTTTCTAGAACATGAGGGCGAAAACAGTTATCGCTCCTATCAACGAAGCCATAATTGAGAACGGTTTTCTCCTCCCGACTTTATCTGAAATCATAGGCATAACTATACAACCCGCCATTCCACTAAAGATAATCGCTGCGGAGATAGTACCTGCATCACCCATGGGTAAACTATGCAGCTCATTCAAAATCTTTTCCAGCCAGGTGGCGAGACCGTTAAACACACCAATACCTAACAGAGCTATAAATCCAAGGATGACAAAATATCAGCAAGCCGCCAAGCAAAATTATCTACAAGAATTGCCTCAATAGGTATTTCTGCTATAATGGACGTATACGTTACCCTGCTCCCGCGTAAATCATCAGGCTGAATACTGAAAAGGGTATAGCGAAAGGAGGGCTAGAGATGCCAGATGAGTTGAGGAAATCAGGTATAGATATCATTGGTGATGTCCCTTGGGGTACACATTTTTGCCAGTTTTACAATACAAGTCAAGACTTGCTGGACGTACTGGTACCTTACTTCCAGACAGGCCTTGAGAACAACGAATTCTGCATGTGGATTACCGCCGAGCCTCTTGACGCAGCTAAGGCACGGCAGGCAATGAAACGGAATATGCCCGATTTCGAAAAATACATGGCCAGTGACCAGATTGTAATCATGCCCTACGACGATTGGTATGTCCAGGATGGCGTTTTTGAGGAGAATCGCGTACTTAAGGGTTGGGTGGACAGAATGGAGGGGGCTCTGGCTAAGGGCTTTTCCGGGTTAAGACTCACCGGAAATACTTTCTGGTTGGAAAAGGAAGACTGGAATAGCTTTGCCCATTATGAAGCCACCGTGAATGATGTGATCGGGAAATACAGGATGCTCGCTATCTGTACCTACTCGTTAGATAAGTGCAATTCTACCGAAGTCATAGATGTTATTCATACCCACCAGTTCGCTCTCATAAAACGGGAAGGTAAATGGGACATGATTGAAAGCGCCATTTATCAGCAGGCTAAAGAGGCGCTCAAACAGAGTGAGAAAAAGTTCCGGATAGTAGCCGACTTTACCTATGACTGGGAATACTGGCGGACCCAGGATAATAAATTCGTCTATATGTCTCCATCATGTTTACGGCTCACAGGTTACACCAGCCAGGAGTTCATCGATAACCCGGACCTTTACCTGAGCATCATCCATCCGGATGACCGCAACCGCATGGCAGAGCACATGAAATCAGACTTACACCACCCGGACACTGAGGTGCTGGAATTTCGCATCATACGGCGTGACGGAGAGGAAAGGTGGATGGGCCATCTGTGCCAGCCTGTCCTCGATGAAAATGATAACATTCAGGGACGCCGTTCTTCCAACCGTGACATTACTGACCGCAAGCAGGTGGAAGAAGAAATCAAACATAAAAATGCGGAGCTCGAAGCCTCCAACAGGGAGCTAGAGTCATTCGCTTACTCTGTTTCTCATGACCTGCGGGCACCACTACGGAGTATGGAGGGATTCAGCAATGCACTGCTGGAAGACTACGCAGATAAGCTGGATGAGAAGGGTAAACAGTACCTGAAATATGTGCAAGAATCAAGCGATTTGATGGGGAAGCTCATAGACGATTTGCTCAAGCTGTCCCGGGTTACCCGGGCCGAAATGAACTATGAAGTGGTAAACCTGAGCGAGTTGGCAGGTAAAATAATATCTCAACTTGAAAAAACCGAACCTCGTCGAAAAGTGAGCCTGAATATAGAACCGAATGTAACTGCTTACGGGGACGGCAATCTCCTGCGTCTGGTATTAGAAAATCTGCTTGGCAATGCCTGGAAGTTCAGCAGCAAAGTGGATTCTCCCCAAATCGAGATGGGTATCACCGACCATAACGGCAGAAGGGCTTATTTTATTAGCGACAATGGTGTTGGTTTCGACATGACCTATGCCGACAAGCTGTTTAAGCCTTTCCAGCGTCTACACAAGGAGACCGAGTTCAGCGGGACCGGAATTGGGCTGGCCACTGTGTACAGGATTATTCACAGGCATGGCGGTGAGGTCTGGGCAGAAAGCAAAGTAGGAGAGGGCGCAATTTTCTATTTTACCCTGCATTAATGAGAATGGAGGAATGATGACGGAAAGCAAGAAGATACTTTTAGTAGAGGATAATCCTGGAGATGTCGAGCTTACCAAACGGGCACTAAAAAAATCGAATGTATCCAATGGATTGATTGTCATTGAAGACGGCATCGAAGCATTAAGGTTTTTCTTTGGTGACGATGGTAAAGGCGGTTGTCCGGCCGATGACTATCCTGTGGTAATATTGCTCGATTTGAAACTACCCAAAGTGAACGGGCTGGAAATATTGCGTCGCCTTCGCAGTGAAGAAAAGACCAAGTTAATTCCTGTGGTAATTCTTACTTCTTCCAGCGAAGAAAAAGATATTATCACAAGTTATGATCTTGGTGCCAACAGCTTCATACGTAAACCGGTGAATTTTAATGATTTTGCTGAAGCGATTAGACAGCTTGGCCTTTACTGGCTCATACTTAACCAGCCAGCACCAGGCAATTTAAGCAAACAATAAAGTCTCTAAGAGTACTTATAGCTTAGGATTCGGAACAGGATACTGCTCCACTGCTCAGGGAACTGCAAAAAGTAGGCCATACTATCATTCACAAGCGTGTCGATACCGCATGGGAAATGGCCGAGGCGCTGGAGTCAGTGCCCGAAGCAAGAATGAAGGAATAGAGTAATTACTCAAATTACTCAAGTTGATTGATAGGCTTGCCGCAGCCTGCTCTCCCTCAAATCGAAGGTGTCTCTATATATGTGTCTGTACTAAACATAAGGGGCCGGAATAGCTCTGGCCCCTTTTAAATCGGTAGCTTTGTATTAATTTGCTGTCCTATATAAACTGCATCAAGACAATGGTATATCCCCCAGGTTTACATCCTTCTCGGTGCTGATCCCGTCTATCTTCTTCACCTTGCCATCGCTCTTGATCTCAAGAGAATACTTGTCCACATCCAACCCCTCAAACCAGAAGTCACCAAATTCATCCGTGGCCGCCGTCGATTTCTTGCCGCCGGACCCGGTCAAGGTGCAGGCAGCCCCTATAATGACCTCTTTCTCTTTAGGATCGTATACCGTTCCCGCCACGAACTTCCGGGGCAGGTTGAGATAATATACTCTGGGCTTGGCCTTGT
>CAZEAR010000060.1:0-11145 GCA_964510365.1 uncultured Dehalococcoidales bacterium
CCCAGAACCAGCACTATAAGCATAAGACCAGCCAGACCTATGTAGCCTATAAGAATAGGATTCACTTTACTTTAATTCTCCCGACCGATTCGATAAATTGAAGTAAGAGAACAAAACATTGCGGTATTAATCCAATCGCGATTGCAAAGCCAACATAGAACAAAGGTAAACGCAAGGTTAAGCTATGTTCATTGTTGGCTTTGAATGATAGACCGAGTTTAAAAAGTTGCCATACCAGAACAGTAAACATACAAAGTAGAACTAGGTATATGAAACTGCTTACCACGGTCTGAGTACGTAACGGAAATTTGGAGGCAAGAGTATCTACTCTGATATGTGTGTGGAAATATTGTGCCAGACCTGCCATAAAAGCGATCATCACGGCATCCAAAAAGCCGACTATCTCAAACAGGCCCGGAACCCGCTGATTGAATAGTTTTCCTCCGATTATATCAATGAAACTTACAGCAACCAGAGCCAACATAAATGCAACACCGATGTTAGCAAACCAGTTGCTGATAGCATAAACCAACCGTTCCAGTTTATGTAACATAATCATGAAAGCCCGCAATACAAATACTCAACATTTCAGTGAGGATGCACTCTCAATATTCCGGGAATGACTTACCATTCTATCCTGAGTTGTTTAGG
This sequence comes from uncultured Dehalococcoidales bacterium, assembly GCA_964510365.1. Taxonomy (GTDB): domain Bacteria; phylum Chloroflexota; class Dehalococcoidia; order GIF9; family UBA5629; genus CAZEAR01. The sequence goes on from CAZEAR010000060.1 coordinate 652, forward strand.
GCCCACCGGAGATTTGATACCCAGGTCTCCCTGCTTTTGAATCCAGTAGTTCGTTCGCTCTTTGATATAGTCGATGTAGGTTTCAACTTCTTTCTTGGCAAAGCCTTTGCTTACCATGGACTTGATGAAGTTGGCTTCATAGGGCTCAACAGCTTTCTTCCACCTGGTTACCTGTTCCGAAGATAGCTCGATCAGTTCCACGCCCTGGGTTTTGCTGTATTCCGCTCCGTCTAAATCCATCTGATTCCATGCTAAAGCAACCTTATCAGCCCATTCCTCACCGGTCTTGTCGACGATGGCCTGGAGATCCGGCGGCAAACTGTTAAATGTGTTTTTATTCATCACCATGTACATACAGCTAATCGCCATTACTTCCCAGTTATTGGTTACATACTTACACTCATCCGCTACTTTAAAGCTTCTGCCAGCTTCTACGGCCAGGCAAGCTCCGTCGAGTAAACCTTTCGATAGCGAATCGTATATTTCTGCTGTCGGCGCCCCCACAGGGTCAGCTCCCAACAGTTTGATCAGATCCGACATTATACCGGTAATCCTCATCTGTTTGCCTTTCAAATCCTCCAGAGTTTTTATTGGAGATTTGGACCAGAGAATCAGAGGACCTGGCGTAGAGACATTAAAAACATGTAAATCATCGAACTCTTTGGGTTGAAACTTCCAGTAGAAGTCATTGGCCACACGACTACTTGCATAGGCTGTGGGCTTGCCGACAACGCCCTGATAGGTCTCCATCACGGGGTATCTGCCGGCTGTAGCGGAATCGGCCATAAAAGCTATGTCAACTATCCCGTTGGTTACTGAGTCAGCCATGGCCGGGTAACCGACCAATGACCCGCCGGGGTAATATGTAACTTTAATTCTACCATTGCTTCGCTCTTCAAGTGTCGTACCGAATTCCCCCAGTACTTTAGATAACAATGCAGCGGAAGGGAAGAAACTGGCATACTTCAATGTTATGACTTCCTTAGTCGGAGTAGTGGTACCTGTTTCCTTTGGAGGAGTGGGCACTGTTTCCGTCGGGGTTGGTTTGGAACACCCCAATAACATAACCGAAACCATTAGAACAATTGCTGTGCAGACGAACAGTATTTTTTTGATATTGCTACTTGGTTTCATTTTAATAACCTCCTGTATTATTAGTCTATAGCGAGACCACTTTACCTTCTCCTAACTTGGTATTTTCAATATTCTATTATTCCCATCTGTTTGGTAAACATTTAATCGATATTATCCTGGTTTCATTTTATTGACCTCCTATACTAATTTTCAATCCGCAGTTTTATTTCAGGTTTAGTAACTGCCCTGTAATCATTGTTTACCCTGTAAAATCAACAATTAAGGTCAAGTTATTTCGCCTCACCCTTGTCTACTTTCAAATAAGATCACATCACTGTTGTCAATTAATAACATCTTTGTAACCAAATTAATGTCAAATATTGCCGATATATTCTTACCAGGCTGCTTGGAAAATTTTAATAGCTTCTTCTTTTGAGCATTCACGCGGGTTGTTTTTTATATTGTTTGAATAGGATGTAAATAGATTATCAGTCATTCTGCATATGCAGTCTTTCTGTATCCCAATATCCTTTAGCCTTTGAGGCATATTAAGGCCCGATGTCAGATTCCTGATCGCGTCTGAGGCTTTACGGGCAGCGTCTTTTGGCGATAGGCCATCTATTTTCTCACCCATTAACTCTGCCATGCGGGCGTACTTGGATAGATTGGTCGTCATGTTGAATTCCATAACATGAGGCATCATTAATGTGCATGATTCCCCATGAGTACAATGTGCCTCTGCTTGTATTACGTAACCCATGCCATGTATCAGCATGCTGCCGCGTGCCGCCGACAATGAAAGTGAACCCATACTTGCAGCAACCGCCATTTTATATCTTGCTTCTATATTTTGCGGGCCTTTACAATAAGCAGTTCGCAAATTGCTAGCGACTATTTCTATTACTTTCTCAGCGTACATCTCAGAAAATACGTTGGCATTTGCATTAGTATAACCTTCAACTGCATGAGATAGAGCGTCCATACCGGAATCAGCGGTTATCTTAGCCGGTAGATTTAATGTCATCAGTGGGTCAACTATCGCTACCTCGGGCAACAGGTTGTTACTTATCATGGTTTTCTTGCGTCCGTCGTCGCCGGTCATCACTGCAGCGATAGAAACCTCGGAGCCAGTACCAGCTGTTGTTGGAATCAGTATGGTGGGTATACCGCGTTTTGGAATGCCTGAGGAGATATACTTACTGATATTCTCCTGGGAAATAGTATCATCAGTAGCAATAATGGCTACTACTTTGGTAATGTCCATTACACTTCCCCCACCAATACCAATAAGTAGATCGTAGCTGTTTTCCTTGCCGATTTCAGCGCATTTTAAGATATTAGCAACCGGAGCATCAGGTTCACATTCATCAAAAATTAAGAAGTTAATTCTCTCTGCTTCTAGAGGTTCCTTTATCTTGTCTAATAAGCCAGCTTGGACTATACCCTGATCGGTGACAACAAGCACTTCCTTCTTCCCCAGATTGTTGACTAATCTACCTATATCCTGGACTGCCCCTATTCCAAATGTGGTATTTGGAAATCCAACACCGATATTTCCTTGCATTATCATCCTGTCTCCCTAACTTTAAGATTATTAAATTGTTTTGCTTGACTAATTGCAGATGTTTATTCTCACATTAAGTGAAACCTACAACCACGAATCAACCTGGCCCCTATCTCTGCTGTACCAGCGCCATATGATATCGATAAACGATCTGTAATATCACAAAGTGCTGGGAGTTTGCTCGTTTTATCTGGTTGGATAATAATAGCATCGGGATTGATATTAATTTGTTAACTGATGATGCTGGTATGGTGCCGTGGCCATTGGAATATTGCATTTTCTCAGAATAAATAAAGGCCATTCTTCCGCTTTTTACGAGCACCAATTTGCTTATTTTTAAAATAGCGAAATTTAATTTTTAAAATGTATAACAAAATAAATTATTTGTCAAGTATGTTGCCAATTATATATAATAAAAAAACTAATATATTTAAAATTCAATTTCATTTAATTAAAATACAAGAAGGTTGCTATGAAAAAAAGCCAAAATTTTAGTAGATCCGTTTTTAGAGCTATAAAAATCCTCAATAGCATAAGCGATGGAAATAAAGGAATTACACCTATAGCCGATACGCTCGACCTGGACAAGGGAACAGTACATAGAATACTTAAGTCAATGGAAAATACAGGTATTATCATACAATCGATTAGGGATAGAAAATATTACGTGGGGCCTTTAATTTATAAGCTGGCATCTAATCCTTTAATAACACATCAGATCTTGATTGATTGTGCATTTGAAGAAATGACAAGTTTAAGAGATAAATTCAAAGGAACCCTATGTATTTTGATTCCAAGAGGTATATATGGAGTATTCATAGAATTGGTAGAAAGTAAAGAATCCGTACGAGCCACGACATATGTTGGGAATTATATGCCTCTTCACATAGGCGCCGGCGGAAAAGTAATTTTATCTCAATACACTGATAAAGAGTTAGAATTGTTCTTTAAATGGCTCCAAATTAAATATCCGGAAACTATAGAAATGGGATTGAAGACCATTACAATGGACCAGCTAAGAAATTTGATCATGACTACCAGGGAAGCAGGATATTGTATAACTCATGATGAAGTAGCGGGTGGCATTGGAATAGCCGTCCCTATTTTTAAGTATATATGCCCGGCTGCTTTGGTCCTCTTATTCCCCGCAATTGGCCATTATGATCGAATTGGAGATGTAATTGAAGACCTGAAGCATCACTCTAACTTAATTACCTCGAAACTCGAACAATTAAGTCAATACATGGCGGTGCGTTAAATTCATAGTGAATAGTATTCAATTAATATATTATCTAAACCATAAATATCTAAATACGTTCAAATGAAGGTAACAAGCAGAGCGTTTTTAAGTAGTGTAAGGTATGCTCCGAATATCCCAATCTAGGAATGACACCTTTTACTATCTGCTGGTCGAAGCACAAAGGCATTTGCTCACATGTAAACCGTGCCTAACATACAACAGTCTCTTTTGATATTCTTGACAAAGGGTGGACACTAAAAGTTTTAATTAATGAAAACATAAAATTAACTATTGAAATTAGTATGCATATGCACTAAAATAATGGATATAAATAATTAAAGAGGAGGATGAGATATGAGCAGTTTAGCCACAATTAAAAATGGAATTTGCTATATGTGTACGACCAGTTGCCCAATGCGAATTCATGTTCGCGATGGTAAAGCCATTAAGATTGATACCGTTAACAATAATGTAGCCGCTTGCCCACGTTGGAAGGCGCAACTGGACTTTGTCTACCACCCGGACCGTTTGAAATATCCCATGAAACAAACTGGTAGCAGGGGAAGTGGTTCCTGGTCACGTATATCCTGGGACGAAGCTTTGGATACTGTAGCTCATAACTTACAAAAGACGAGAGATAAATATGGTGCTGAGTCTGCGGTATTTTGGGCCGCTTATACAAAGGAGCCAAGACCCTATCTCCACCGTCTGGCTCATGCCTTCGGCTCACCCAACTTCTGCACTTCAAGCAGCGGCTGCTTCAGCGCTACATGGTTAGCCTCTAACGTTACTTACGGAGCTGACTACGCCTCGCTCACCGTTAACGGCAGATCAATAGATCCTGCCTCGAAATGCGCGCTCGTATGGGGTTATGGCGTCAAGTATTGCTATCCTAAATACTGGCAGGGATTTCTTAACGCCAAAGATAAGGGAGTTAAGATCATCGTTGTTGACCCCCGTCGTACCACTATCGCCTCTATGGCTGATATTCATTTGCAACCGCGACCCGGGACCGATGGAGCCCTAGCTCTGGGCATGATGAACGTCATTATAAGCAAAAACCTCCATGACAAAGAGTTCACGGAGAAATGGACGGTGGGCTTTGATGATCTTAAAAAGCTGGTCCAGGAATATACCCCGGAGCAAGTGGAAGAGATAACCTGGGTGCCGGCTGAAAAAATCATGGAAGCCGCCGTGATGTATGCCACTCAAAAACCGGCTAAAATTAATCTAAGTAGCGACAGCACCACACATCATTCCAACGGTGTGCAGAGCCACCGGGCAATAATCTTACTCGCAGCCATAACCGGCAATTTTGAAGTAGCTGGTGGTAACAGGTGGAGTGATCACGTCCTGAAGATAACGAGAAGTATAACCCTGCATGATAGAGTGGCTGATATGCCACCGGGTATAGGAACCAAAAGATTTCCCCTATGGACCAGCCTGTACCGCGAAATGCAGTCCAACGCTATCGCCGATCATATCGAGACCGGAAAACCTTACCCAATTAAAGCAATGTTATCCGCAGGGCTGGATATTCAATATTTCCCGGATTCCAACCGTATGTTGGAGAACCTGAAGAAGCTTGATTTCATCGCGGTAACCGAATACTTTCAAACACCGAGCACCCAACTGGCTGAGATAGTAATGCCTATTGCTTCATGGCTGGAACGCCATATATTAATAGTTAAGGGAGGCAATATACAATTGATAGAGCCGGCCATTGAACCGGTGGGCGAAAGCTGGACGGAGTGGAAAATATACTCAGAATTGGCCAAGAGATTGGGTTTGGGCAATGAATTCTGGGATGGTGACTTTGAGAAGTGCGTCAATTATATACTGGAACCGCAGAACACAACCTTTGCTGAGTTAAAGCAGCATCCGGAAGGCATAAAACGTCCCATACCGGTGGTAAAGGAAAAACATTACGAACAGGCGGGATTTCAGACACCGTCAGGTAAGGTGGAAATCGCCTCTTCGACGCTGGCGAAGTACGGCATGGAACCGCTTCCTGTATATAAAGAACCGGCAGAGAGCCCGGTAAGCCGGCCTGACCTGGCAGAATCTTTCCCACTGGTGTTTACAACGGGGGCAAGAAATAAGGCTTATACTCATTCGCAATTTCGCAATATTGCCCGACTGCAAAAGATAACACCCGAGCCGGTTGTGGACATCAATCCCACTGATGCTAAGCCCCGGGGTATTAAGTCAGGTGACATGGTGAAAATAAGCTCCCCTAGAAGCAGTATAAAGATGAAAGCTAAAGTTACTAATACCATACTGGCCGGTGTCGTATCTATACCACACCAATGGTCTGGTGAAGCTAATGTTAATACGCTTGTTGATCGACAGAATCTTGACCCGATTTCCGGTTTTCCTCCTTATAAATCACAACTTTGCCAGGTTACCAGATGCTGAGAAGCTATCTATGAACTTTTACTATTTAGGATAACCGTCACTGTGCTCAAAGTGGGAAATACTGGCGCTAAGTTATTCTAATTTGAGCTGGCTATAACGCATTAGTTCAAGAATAGCAGAGAAGCTTAAAAGAGACAGTATACAACGCCTTGAAAATTTCCTGATTTTCTTCTAATATTATCTTGTAATTGGCTTGGAAGTTGACACTCTGTTGCGAAAAATTATAAGCTAAACTTTAAAGCTAAATGGTAGCGAAAACGTCAAAATCGCTACCTGTTTAGTAATATCGAGCAGCTCCGCGATAAGTTGCCGGCCCCAGAGGTATCGAGGACGGCGATTGGGTGACCATAAGCTCCCGCCGGGGAAGCATAAGGGTAAAGGCCGTTGTCACCGACACTGTATTAGCCGGTGTAGTCCAGGTGCCGCATCACTGGCCCGGCGACGCCAATGTCAATATCCTGCCGGACGACCGGATGCTTGACCCGGTTTCAGGATTCGCATCCTGCAAGTCGCAGCTTTGCCAGATAAAAAAGTAAGATTGAATAAAGTGTCCTTTTCACCCAAAAAGCCTGTAGCCGCATCTGTAAATAAGAAGTCGGTTCTGTTTGGCGTTACATTGCCGACGTTCTGTATACCCTTTATGTGGTCTTCCATTAATGTGGCCTTGCCTTCGATCGGTGGAGAGTTGAAAATGGATGCCATCCAGCTGAGCTGGGTAATATCCGCTTTTACGCTGGCCTCGGTCATCTTTATTCTGCCCTTCGGAAGGCTGGCGGATATCCACGGCAGAAAACGTCTTTACACTTGGGGAGTAATCGGCTTCACTTTGATCTCGCTGGCGCTTTATTTTGTCGACTCGTCGTTTTTTCTTATTGCTCTGCGCGCCGTTCAGGGGGTTACAGGCGCCCTTATTTTTTCCACAGGAGCGGCCATATTGTCCTCGGTATTTCAACCTGGGGAGAGAGGCCGGGCGTTGGGGATATATTCTGCCACGGTTTATCTGGGGCTTTCCCTCGGCCCTTTTGTCGGGGGGATATTAACGCATCAGCTCGGCTGGCGGAGCATTTTCGGAGTTGTGGTATTTCTCAGCGTAATAGCAATTGTGATTATTTATACCAGGATGAAAGGGGACTGGGCTGATGCCAGGGGTGAGAAGTTCGACATCGTGGGTTCATTAATATTCAGCATTTCGCTCTTCGCTGTTGTTTACGGGTTCTCTACGCTGCCTGATGTCTCGGGCGCATGGATAATCCTGGTCGGTGTGCTGGGCATGGCGGCGTTCGTTAGATATGAAATGAAATCCAAAAGCCCCTTTTTAAATATGAATCTGTTTCGAGATAACCGGGCATTTACATTTTCCAGTCTGGCCGCACTTATAAATTACAGCGCCATATTTGCCATATCTTTCCAGATGAGCCTGTTCCTGCAATATATAAAGGGATTCAGTCCTCAAAATGCCGGCTTTATCCTGCTGGCACAGCCTGTGGTTCAGACCATCGTTTCGCCTGTATCCGGAAGGATTTCCGATCGGGTCCAGCCCCGTATAATCGCCTCGATAGGATTAGCTTTGAATACAATTGCGCTGACTGCATTTGCCTTTATTAATGAAAATACTTCGCCGGTATACTTAATAGGTGGCCTCATTGTAGCTGGTCTGGGCGCCGGCCTTTTTACCTCGCCCAATACCAATGCTATTATGAGTTCGGTGGACAAGAAATATTACGGTATAGCTGCCGCTATAACATCGACCATGAGAAATATGGGTGTAGTTTTCAGTATGGGCATAGTAATGATTATTTTTACCGTCTTTATGGGCAGGGTTCAAATTACTCCCGAATATTACGGTCTGTTCCAGCAAAGCGTTAGAACCATCTTTACTGCCTCTTCTGCGATATGTTTCTGCGGCATATTCGTATCATTGTTTCGGGGCAACGTGGATATTGCCGCCGCCGATAATGATAATGGTTCCTGATGCCCCGGACTAAGCGCCACTGTAAACTACCCCGGTTTTTGTTCTTAACGGACCGCCGGTTTATTTCTCATTTTAAACACGGTTCTCTATGTAGTAGAATAAGAAGCGTATGGTAGAGACTGAACTGCGAAATTTACCCGGAGTCGACCGGATTATCTCCCATGACAGCGTTAAGCGGCTTATGGAGCTATATCCCCACGATTTGATCGTCGACCTGACCCGCCGCTGTCTGGACGAATACCGGACGGCGATTTTATCCGGGGCTGAATGTCCCTCTCTGGAAAAGGTAGCCGCCTCGGTGGTTTTGGATACTGAGACGCTGTTCCATCCGCGACTGCGGCCGGTGATAAATGCCTCCGGTGTGATACTCCATACCAACCTGGGCAGAGCCCCGTTAAGCCGTGAGGCGATATCGGCTATGGACCTGGTCTCACAGGGCTACTGCAACCTGGAGTTCGATCTTGATACCGGCGCCAGGGGTTCGCGCCATGTCCTTATTGAGCGGCTTCTATGCCAGTTGACCGGTGCCGAGGCTGCCCTGGTGGTGAATAACAACGCTTCCGCCGTGATGCTGGGGCTTACCGCCCTGGCTAAAAGAAAAGAGGTTATCGTCTCCCGCGGCCAGGCCGTTGAGATCGGCGGTAACTTCCGGGTTCCCGATATGTTGAAGCAGAGCGGGGCCAAACTTGTCGAGGTCGGCACCACCAACTGTACCTATGACTATGATTATGAGCAGGCGGTAACGGAACGGACCGCAGCCCTGCTGCGCGTTCATACCAGCAACTTCAGGGTTGAGGGTTTCACCCACGATATCACTATAGACGAGATAGTTGCGGTGGGAAACAAATGTAATATACCGGTTCTGGACGACCTGGGCAGCGGCTGCTTCCTGGATACCACGGCTTTCGGCCTGATTCCCGAGCCTGTGGTTCAGCATAGTGTCGAGGTCGGAGTCGGGTTGTCCTTCTTCTCCGGCGATAAACTGGTAGGTGGGCCTCAGGCCGGGATTATCGTGGGCAAGAAAGTGTTCATAGATAAGCTCAAAAAGCATCCTCTGGTACGTGTTCTGCGCATCGATAAAATCAGGCTGGCGGGGCTGGCGGCCACATTGATTCATTATTTGAAAGGCGAGGCACTGGAGAAAGTGCCGGTGTGGCGCATGGTAGCTATGCCTCTGGATTTAATAAACAAAAGGGCCGGAGGCTGGGCGTCTGCATTGCCCGGTTTAGCTGCCGTCGTCGATGGTGAGTCAGCCCTGGGCGGAGGCAGCCTGCCCGGAGGAACTCTGCCTACCAGGCTGGTCGCAGTAAAAGCCGGGAGCGGCGGCAGAGGACGCAGTAATGTTCATATATTGAGCAGGAAGCTGCGGCAGAATGTGCCTCCGGTAATCGGCAGGGTGGGCGATGACACTTTATACCTGGACCCGAGGACCGTGCTGCCCGAAGAAGATGACATAGTAGCGCGGGCGCTGAAAAGCTTGCAAGCCGGGCTCAGGTGATATCCCGGAGCACTGTTTTAAACAATCACTGCATATAACCGTTAATCTCAGAATTTCAGGACAGGAAAGCAAAGGCATTATGTTTGTAATCGGTACCGCCGGACATATAGATCACGGCAAATCGGTGTTGATACAGAAGTTGACCGGCATCGACCCCGACCGGCTGCGCGAGGAAAAGGAAAGGGGCATGACTATCGATCTCGGCTTCGCCTGGCTGAAGCTGCCCGGTGCGGGTGAGGTCGGAATAGTCGATGTGCCCGGACATGAGCGTTTCATTAAAAACATGCTCGCCGGTGTTGGTGGTATAGACCTGGCGCTGCTTATCGTTTCTGCCAATGAAGGCGTCATGCAGCAGACCAGGGAGCATCTGGATATTATCGACCTGCTTCACATCAGGAGGGGGATCGTCGTCGTTACCAAGAAGGACCTGGTAGACGATGAGATTTTAACCCTGGTGAAGATGGAAATCGAAGATTTGATAAAGCCGACGTCTCTGGCGGATGCTCCCATAGTGGCGGTATCTGCGCTTACCGGCGAAGGGCTGCCTCTGTTGCTGGATACTATCGACCGGCTGCTGCAGGAAGCGGAGCCCAGGAAAGACCTGAAAAGGCCGCGGCTCTTTATCGACCGCGCTTTTACCATAGCCGGCTCCGGCACCGTAGTAACCGGGACACTGATCGACGGATCGCTGTCGCAGGGGCAGGATGTGGAGATAGTCCCCTCCGGCC
>CAZEAR010000061.1:0-11125 GCA_964510365.1 uncultured Dehalococcoidales bacterium
CTAAAAGCAATAGGTACGCCAATAGCTAAAAGCGCGAATAATGCCATAATCAGGACTAACGCCAGTACAGCTTCGCTCATTTGCTTTCAGCCCTCCAAGCTCGTATATAGGACACTATTTGATCGATAACCGCTAAACAGAGGAGGAAAGCACTGAAGGGAATTATTGATTGAGCCGGCCAGATAGGTATCTCGGCCAGGTCCGGCGTATACCAGTTCAGGGTGTATGAGCGCCATGTCATCGCCCAGCCTTGCCACAGAAGTACCATAAAATAGATCAGCATTATTATTGAAGACAAGAACTCCAGAACCAGCCGGGGTTTGGGGCGCAGCCGGGAAATAAGCAACTCGACTCTTACATGCCTGCCACGGGCAAGGACATAAGATGCGCCCAGGAAGCCGCATGCTACCATCCCGAATTCAGCCATGTCTAATCCCCAGGTTGTAGGATTATTAAAAACATATCGCAATACTACTTCATAGCAAACAACCAGGGTCATTAGAGTTAAAGATATCGAAGCTAGAATGATTCCAACAGAGTGGATATGGTTTGTAAAACCCCATAGTTTGGCTACTCGGTTTATTAATCTGCTCACAGTAATCTCGTCTTCCTCTTAATATTACAAACGGCAGGACAGGATCGATTTTACATTAAATGGAAACGAAAATGAATCAGAATATTAAATTGTCTTCAATATTATATATTTACATCTGGTCTTGGATTTCGATACTTCTTATGCAAAATACAAATAGACATTTTGCTATGACCGATAAATCCTGTTTATTAAAAGAGGGGTTTTTAACCCCTCTTTTTATGACTACGTATTAATAATTTAATATGGACCGGGGTCATGCTCTATCTGTTATATTTCTCAACAATTTTGAGCATCTCTGGTGCCGACGTTCCCGGATTTTTAGTGACGAGCGAGTCCCATGTTTTCATTCCAATGGCTTTAAATGCCTCATACTCCGCCTTTGATAACTGATATACGTTCATTCCCTCTTTTTTCATTGTATCACGAGCCTTAGCATCGTCTGCTTGTACCGCTTTAATGAGGGCTTCCTCAGCGTCATGACAGGCGTTATCAAATATTTTCTGGAGATTTTTCGGCAATTCATTATAGCTATCCTCATTCATGATTACCAGACCAAGAGGTATATTTATCGGCATTAAGGTCGCATATTTGGTGACCTCAAATAGCCTTTGTGAAACAAATGTCCCATCGGTAAGACCAAAGCCATCTATCGTACCCGTCTGCGCTGCCTGGTAAATCTCACCGGCGGTCATTTGAACAGTAGAAGCACCACAGAGTTCAAAAAACATCAGTTGCAATCCGCCGGCTCCTCTTACCTTTTTCCCCTGCAAGTCCGAGGGGGCTTTAACAGGAAACTGAGAAAAGAAATCCAGTGTACCGGCCGGATACCACATTACAGCTTTAATACCAAATTTTGCGTATTCTTTGTTCAACAGATCACCTAAACCACCTCGAATAGTCTTGACTCCAGCTTCGTAATCACCGTAAGCAAATACAAGATCACAGGCACTTACCAGAGGTACTTCTCCAGCATGATAAGGAGGAGCTGTGCTGGACATATCAGCAATCCTGTCTGCAACGCCGGTAAACTGCTCTTTCGGTTTTAGCAGCGCACCTGCCGGGTGAAATTGGATATCAAGTTGACCATTACTTTTGTCTTTAACATTCTGGATAAATATTTCAAATTGCTGAGGTATTGCTTGAGCTGGCGGACGATATCCAGCAAACTTTAAGGTATAGACTTTAGATGAGGGCGCCGATGCAGCGCATCCGCTAACGATAAGGGTCAATACAATAGTAACCGCTATAATTATTAATAGCCACTTTTTCATAATATCCTCCCTTTTTGTAGTACATGATAGTAAAACTAATGTTTTACTATATAAAAAAGTAGTGGTACTTCGAAATTATAGCATATTTGTCAATACTTTAATAAGGTGTATTGACATGGTTGTAATGAAACATTTAAAATGTGAAACTGTAAAATCCGAGTTCTACTATATAAAACATCTTAATAAAACATCGTATTAATTCCAGTTCTGCAGTTAACACCTTTTAATAGGATGTTGTGGACAGTGCAATTCATCCCGAATAGATATCAGGAGGCGGTTAGATTTGGCAGCGAGATTTTTATAATTTAAGGTATGATTGCGAAGATTGCATATTTAAACATATAGTATTAAAAATAGTTTAAGGAGGAGGGATAAATAAATGGCTTACTATAAAGATCATAGAGAACATATGAAAGCTTTGGAGGCGAAGGGTAAGCTGGTTAGGATTAAAAGGCAGATAAATAAAGATACCGAGTTAATGCCACTGGTGCGGTGGCAGTTTCGCGGACTTCCCGAGGAAGAAAGAAAGGCCTTTTTATTCGAAAACGTAGTTGATGTCAACGGGAAGAATTATGATATTCCGGTCCTGGTAGCATCGCATGCCGCTTCCAGAGATGTTTATGCGATAGGTATGCAGTGTAAACCGGAAGAGATAATGGAGAAATGGGCTCATGCAAGAAATAATCCTATCGAACCCAAGATTGTTGCAGACGGGCCGGTCCATGAGGTAGTCCATTTTGGTGACGAATTGCTTAGCTGGGGAGGTCTATTACATATTCCAGTACCTATCTCGACACCGGGCTTTGATAATGCACCGTATCTTACTGCTGCCAACTGGATAACTAAAGATCCCGAAACAGGTATTAGAAACGTAGGCAATTATCGCGGAATGGTTAAAAGTATTACCAGACTGGGTGTATTAAATCAGCCGGGTAAAGATCTCCGAACAAGTTGGGAAAAATGCAGGCAAATGGGTAAACTTCTACAGGCGGCAATTGTGATCGGGCCGGTTCCCGCCATTGGATATACTGCCACTATAAAATTCCCCTATGGAGTCGATGAGCTGGCTATAAGTGGCGGCATTGCCGGAGAGCCCATTGAACTGGTTAAATGTAAGACAGTAGATATCGAGGTACCTGCCACTGCCGAGATAGTAATCGAAGGTGAACTGCCGACTGACTCCATGGAAAGAGAAGGACCTTTCGGTGAATATACCGGCTATATGGCCTCCGAAGATATAGGTCCTTATTTGAACGTTACCTGTATTACTCACCGTAGAAATCCTATTTATAATGCTTTCATAAGTCAATTTCCACCTAGTGAAAGCACTAAATTGAGACATATCGGGGATGAAGCAAACCTGTATAAATTCTTGAAATACGATTGCGGCCTCCCTGTAGCCGATGTAGCTTTCCCGGAGACAAGCAGTGCTGCTCCCTTTGTCGTAGTCAGTCTCAGGAAAAGCCATCCCAGCGAGGCGTGGCAGGTTCTGAACGGCACTATCGCTCATAACACAAGGCGAAAGTTCGTCATTGTCGTTGATGACGATATAGATCCACATGACGCCAACTCGGTTAACTGGGCAATCACGTGGAGGACACAGCCCGATCGAGATATACGCATAGTAAACGGTATTCTATCAGAGCTGGACCCTTCCATTGCCCCACTCGGGGAAGAGAGGAACTCGTACCCAATACCCAATGGATCATCAGCGATGCTGATCAATGCCACAACCAAATGGGACTACCCGCCGGTATCTTTGCCCAAAAAAGAGTACATGGAAAAAGCAAAGAAAATCTGGGAGGAAGAAGGTTTGCCGGCTCTAAAAGTGGTCAAACCCTGGTATGGCTACTCTCTGGGATTCTGGACAGAAGAGTTCGAACAGGAAGCACAGCTTGCTGTGAAAGGTCAGTATTTAAAGACCGGAGAAAAACTGGCCAAACAAAGAAAGATGATGTAGTTCATTTTAAAGCATAAACGGAGTATGATAAACCAATTTAATTGCTTTTAGGAGGAATATCATAAGAATGCAAACTGAAAAGCCTGATATGGAAGCTGATGTCGTTATTATTGGTTACGGCGGCGCTGGTGCCACTGCGGCGATTACCGCCCATGACCTTGGTGCAAGCGTAATTATTCTGGAAAAAATGCGTGATGCCGGAGGCAACAGCCGCGTCAGCGGGGGCAACATGGTTGTACCCAAGGACAAGCAGGACTACAGCAAATACGCCGAATATTTAAAAGCGGCTACCTTGGGTACTACCGAGCCGGAGATAATTGATGCCTATGTGAATGGGCTCAGAGACATGCCAGATTGGTATCAACAGTTAGGGGATAAACTTGTGGAATGCATTATGCCCCCCGTTTCCTATAATTACTATATCCCCTTACCTACTTTCGCCGCCATTCCCGAGGGCAAGGGTCTGGAATTAATCACAATGGCCAGCCAACCTACCAAGGAATGGCCTGGACCTGAAGGTGGCGCCCGGTTCTGGAAATTCCTGTCAAAGGGAGTGGAAAGCCGACAAATCAAGGTTATGCTCTCCACACCGGCAAAACAACTGGTTAAGAACCGGCAGGGTGAGATAGTCGGCGTTATAGCCGAATCAAAAGGAAAGGAAGTCTTCATCGGGGCTAAAAAAGCAGTAGTTATGACCTGTGGCGGCTTTGAGAATAATAAAGCTTTAAAGTGGGATAACCTACAACCTAAGCCGATCGGCTTCTTCGGGCATACGGGTAATACCGGAGATGGCATCAAAATGGCGCAGGAAGTGGGCGCCGCCATATGGCACATGAGCCAGCATGTTACGCCCCTGGGTTTTCAGCCGCCGGATTTTGAAGCTGCTTTCTTGCTAAATATTTTTGCTCCGGGATTTATCTATGTTGACAAGCGGGGCCGGCGGTTTGTTAATGAGACAAAAATCGAGTTACATGATTTCGGGCGAGTCTGCAATTATTTTGATGTTGAGAATTTTGAGTATCCTCGTGTACCCTGCCATGTCATTTTTGATGAAGAAGTCAGGAAGATCGGGCCATTGCATGTATCTGGAACTGGATATAATGAAATCGTTATAAAGTACAAATGGAGTGTGGACAATAAGGCAGAGATTAAAAAGGGATGGATTACAAAAGCTGACAGTATCGCTGAACTGGCCACGAAGCTTTCAATAAACTCCCAAACCCTGGAAAACACCATCAAGAAATACAACGAAGACTGTAAGGCACGCACTGATTCTGATTTTGGCAGGTCCAGGGAATCGCTTAAGGCAATTGAGGGGCCACCGTACTACGCTATACAAGGAAGCCCTAATCTGAGCAGTACCCAGGGTGGCGCCCGTCGAGACAAGGAAGCCCGGGTATTGAACCACGATGGTAAACCTATCCCGAGATTATACGCTGCTGGTGAATTCGGCTCCATCTGGGGTTTTTATTACTGTGCCGGAACCAGTTACGGTGAAGCGCTTGTATTCGGTAGAATTGCCGGTAAGAACGCCGCCTCCAATGCTTCCGTGGATTTCTGGGAATGATAATCGCTGAGAGAAAATTTGTTGTTAACGCCTCTCAGCATAGATTATGGGAGATCTTGCTGAAAGCAGTGCTGGGCAGTATGCCTTTTGAAAGAATGCAGGTGAAGAGCGAGAAGAAAGTTCAGGCCTTGTTAAAGGCTAAAGCATGGTTTATCAGCCTACCCATGGATGTTGAGATTGAGATAATGAATATCTCCCCGCCAGATTTACTGGTCTCTACACTTAAGGGGAAAGGCATGAAAGGCATTGTCTGGCTGAGGCAAAGGTCTAATTTTATGTTAAAACAAATCAGCGAAGAGCAAACCGAGGTAAGCTGTACCGTAGAAGATGACGGAATGGCGATCATATTAAAACTTTTTATGTCGGGACAGGTAAAAGCTTTTACCGCTGAAGCCTTTGATAAAATTGAGAAACTCCTGCAGCAATGGGCTTAGTGTAAGATAATACTGTAAGATTTTAATTAAAGCGTTCTGCCATTTTTCTGCGGATAAAGGCAATCAATTAACTTCAAAGGTCAATACTTAGAGGCCGGAGAAAAACTGGCCAAACAAAGACTGATGTTGTAGCCTGAACTCAAGCGTAACCAATTTTCACTGGCGGTAAAATGATTCAGACTTTAGCAACAATAATCCTGAATGAGTGTATAGTACAGGACTACTGGCGTATGACTATCAGGGCGCAACAGATTGCATCCCGGATACAACCCGGGCAGTTTATCCATATAAAAATTGCTCAAAGCAATGATCTCCTTCTCAGGCGCCCGTTTACTGTTGCCAGGGTGGCCAATCTGAATAACGGCAATTCCGGGCTTGAAATCGTCTATAACGTGGTAGGCAGGGGTACCCGGTTTATGACATCGCTTCAACCCGGTGATACGTTGGATATAATTGGTCCCCTGGGGCATGGCTTCAAATTATGCAGTGACAAAAATACCCATATCCTTATAGCCGGCGGAATAGGTGCGACCTGCCTTTTAATGTTGGGAGAGGCAATGGATAGGGATGGACTCGATTTTTGCACCATGCTCGGCGTTAGGACTAAAGATGCTCTCATACTGGAGAATGAGTTCAATTCGTTCAAAGGAAAAGTGCTGATTGCTACCGATGACGGCACATATGGTTATAAGGGATCAGTTATTGAAATGCTGAAAGACGCTTTGATTAATTTACTGCATCCGTCCGAGTGCGCTATCTATGCTTGCGGGCCGGAGCCGATGTACAGAGCACTTGCATCCATCTGTGAAGCATATAAAATACCTGGGCAGGTATCGATCGAAAGGAATATGATGTGCGGCTTTGGTAGCTGCTACACTTGCATCTGTAAGGTTGATAAAAATAATGTGACGAAATACAGAGATATCGAGTCCTCATATATCCAGTTGAGTCCCGATGAGGATTTCGGTTATGCCCTGGTCTGCAAAGATGGCCCCGTTTTCAACATTGACGAGGTCAGGTTTGATGAGTAATAGCGTAGACTTATCGGTTACCATCGGTAAACTAAGGCTAAAAAATCCGGTTATGCCGTCTTCGGGGACATTCGGATACGGCGAGGAATTTGCCGATTTCTTAAATCTGAGTGACCTCGGAGCTGTGGTCGTTAACCGTATCACCCTGAATCCGAAGATGGGCAATTTCCAGAACCGGTGCATCGAAATATCCGGCTGCGCATATCTTGCCACAATAGGGCAGCAGAATATGGGTGTTGATCATTATATAAAAAGAAAACTGCCTTATCTCAGGCAATTCAATGTACCCGTGATAGTAAATATCGCGGGTAATGATATTGAAGAGTATATCCGGGTAACAGAAATATTAATGAAAGCACAGGGAGCTGATGCCATTGAGATAAATCTAACCTGTCCCAATTTAAAAGAAGGAGGGATGTTTTTCTGCGCGAACGCAGATACGGCTTTTAATATTATTAATGCAGTAAGGAATGAAACTGATTTGACTATTATACCCAAGGTCAACCCAACTACGACCGACATTACAGTTTTAGCACGAGCTTGTGAAGAGGCAAAAGCTGATGGACTGGTAGTAACTGTGGGACAGCCGGGCATGTCCATCGATATAAATACTCGTAAGTCTAAATTGGGGAAAAATTTAACCGGAGCTCTAGGCGGCCCTGCCATAAAACCGATAGTCCTTAAAATGGTATATAATGCAGCGCTTGCGGTGGAAAAAATGCCCGTAATCGGGTCGGGCGGTATTACCGATGCTGAGGATGCACTGGAATTCATTATAGCGGGCGCAACAGCCGTCCAGATCGGCCACTATAACCTTATTGATCCTAAGGTGACTATCAAAACAATCGAAGGAATAAAGCAATATATGATAGCCAATGGATTAAAAAGTATGAATGAGATTATTGGTACGATGGTTCTTTCATAATATTCAAATTATGGAGCATACAGCTTTAAAAAATGCGGATGAAGTTTCTCATAATTTCGTACAGTCTCTCGTATCCTCTGTATCACTGATATAAATATTGAATTAATTATTTGAAAAGCCAAGCTAATTAAGAGATAATATAACCCGTTTTTAAAAAAGCATTAATATAGACCGGTGGTGAAAAATGAATAAATCCAAAAGAATGGCTAATTTAAAGAGAAAGAGACGGCAAAAGAAGTTAAAGGAAAGGCAAAAAGCTATTGCGTTAGCATCCGGGATCACCCCTGAAGTGGTTAAACCGAAAGCAAAAGCGGAAGAAGAATTAGTTCCGGTTGAAGCACCTATAGAAATATCGGAAGCACCGACTAAAGTCACCAAGAAAAAGAAGGCCGAAGCCAAAGCGGCGCCGGCAGCAGCTGAAGCTGCAGCTCCGGAGGCAGTCGCTAAAGAACCGGAAAAGAAGAAGACTGCTAAGAAAAAAACCGAAGCTAAACCCAGCGCTACAGCTAAGAAAGTCGAGGCCAAACCCAGCGCTGTAGCTAAGAAAGCCGAGGCCAAACCCAGCCCCGAAGCCAACAAAGCTACCAAAAAGCCAAAAGCTGCTAAAGCAGAAACTGCAGAGGAACCCAAGAAAAGCACTAAAAAGAAGAAAACTGAAGAACCAGCAAAAGATTAATGGCAAATGTTTACCTCCTAACTGGTAGTCCCGGTACGGGTAAAACTACCATAATTAAAGAGGCACTAACAAGAACAGGAGCCGATGCTGGCGGATTCTATACCGAAGAGATACGTGTTGGTGGTGTAAGACAGGGTTTCGAGATCGTTACTCTGGACGGCCAAGATGCCATACTGGCTCATATAGATACTTCCAGCCCCTATCGCGTAAGCAAATACGGCGTGGACACTGACAATCTGGACAACATAGGTGTCCACGCTGTATTAAAAGCAGTCAGAGAAAGTTCTCTTATTATTATTGATGAAATAGGTAAAATGGAGCTTTTCTCGGCTCACTTCCAGGATGCCGTGTTGAAAGCAGTAGATAGCAGCAAGAAAGTTCTGGCTACCATTATGCTCAATGCTCATCCATTCGCCGACAGAATTAAACGCCATCCCGGAGCTAAACTGATCCGGCTCGATAGAGTCAATAATGAGGTGGTGCTTCGCCAATTAATTGAATGGATAGAATCGACTGTTGATGAAAATAAAGCTTGAACCTTTTGGCGATGTCGAAAAGCAAATTATCGGCAGGCTAAAGAAAGAATTGAATAATGTATTCGGCTGTATAGTATATACTACCTCAAACCATAGTATTCCTGAGAAGGCCTACGACTACAAACGCAAGCAGTACCTGGCATCATCGTTGCTCGAGACTATTAAGGAATCAGGACAAATGCAAAATGAAAGGGTTTTGGGAGTAGCGGATGTCGACCTGTATGCGCCCGGCCTTAATTTTATCTTCGGAGAAGCTCATGTTGATTCGGGGGTAGCCATTATATCTTTATTACGCCTCAGGCAGGAGTACTACGAGCTGCCGCCAGACGAAGAGCTGTTCTTTGACAGGGTTGTAAAAGAAGCAGTTCATGAATTAGGACATACTTTTGGACTGGGACATTGCTCGAATGTTAAATGCGTAATGCATTTTTCCAATAGCTTATCGGATACCGACTGGAAAAGCTCTGCATTTTGTAGCCAGTGCAGGCCGAAACTATTAAAATAGACTACAATATATTGAAATCATGGCAACATCATCAGCTTTAGTCGACGCATTACTGGTCCCCGATATCTACCCTGATAAACCCGGCCAGGTAGAGATGGTGCAAACACAGATGTCTTTTGTCTTTCTCACCGGCAAATACGCCTATAAGATAAAAAAACCTGTCGACCTTGGATATTTGGATTATACTACTCTGGATAAACGCCTCTTTTTCTGTCAGCAGGAACTCAAACTGAACAGACGGCTCTCTCCCGATGTTTATCTGGACGTGGTTTCCATAGTCAATAATAAAGGTCAAATAGGTATCGGAGGTGACGGGGAGGTCATTGAATACGCGGTCAAAATGAAGCAGCTACCCAGAGAGAAAACTATGGATAACCTCTTAATCAAAGGAAAAGTTAGCAAAGAGATGCTGGTTAAAGTAGCGGAAAAACTGGTGACTTTCCATGATAAAGCAGCCACAGGGCCGGAAATCAGCGCCTTTGGCGAGCTGGATATGATAAAGACCAATACCGAGGAGAATTTCTCGCAGACGACAAAATATATCGATATATCCATTACTGCGGATAAATACAACGGCATCAAATCCTATACTGATAACTTTGTAAAGGATAATAAATCTTTGTTCCGGAAGCGTGTGAAAAACGGCAGGATAAGAGACTGCCACGGCGACCTTCATGCCGCACATGTGTGCTTCAGCAACGGAATACAAATATACGATTGCATTGAGTTTAATGACCGGTTCAGATATTGCGACGTAGCTTCGGAGATTGCCTTTCTGGCTATGGACCTGGACCGCTATCAGAGAGCCGATCTTTCGCAGGTCTTCACCAATACTTATATCGAATTAAGTAAGGACGCAGAGATCCGGAACCTTCTGGACTTTTACAAGTGCTATAGAGCATACGTTCGGGGGAAAGTAGAAAGCTTCAAACTGGACGACCAATATATTAAGGAAAAGGATACTGCACTGCAAAACGCGAAAGGTTACTTCAATCTGGCCTATCGATATGCCAACCGGAAACCGATGCTTTTAATACTCGGCGGCCTGGTCGGAACCGGCAAGTCCACCGTAGCTCAGAAATTGAATAGGAGTTTGGGATTCAGCGTTGTCTCCTCGGACATCGTCAGAAAGGAATTAGCCGGCATCCCTTTGACAAAGCATCAATTCGATGATTACGATAGTGGTATTTATTCGGAGCAATTTACTATTAATACGTATAATGAGATGTTTAATAAAGCCCGGAGGCTTCTGGCACGAGGTCAATCGGTAATTCTGGATGCATCCTTTAAAAAGAAACCGTTCAGATTGCAGGCGAAAAAGCTTGCCGATGAAGCCAAAGCCGACTTTATAGTTATCGAATGTACTCTGGACGAAGCAAGTATCAAGAGCCGTCTCCAACAACGGCTAAAAGGTAGTTCTATTTCCGACGGCAGATGGGAAATTTTTCATTCTCAAAAACAGGATTTCGATAAAATCACGGAATTTCCAGCGCAAAGCCATATAATACTTGACACTTCTCAACCATTGAGTAATATTGTAGAGACAATTATTGAAAGGATTTGGCCATAGTAATGAATTATCATGTAAAAGACCCTTCGCTAGCCAATTATGGTAAGTTACGTAT
>CAZEAR010000062.1:0-3625 GCA_964510365.1 uncultured Dehalococcoidales bacterium
GTCCGGCACCGATATCGCCTTCATCGGCGGCATGATCAATTACGTTGTGGATGATATGCTGAAGAATCCCGACAATTACAATATGGTATATGTAACGGAATACACCAACGCCTCTTTCCTGATCAATCCGCAATTCAAGGGGCCGGCAGATTTGAACGGTGTTTTCTCCGGACTGAATGAATCCAAGAGAAGCTATGATAAATCCACCTGGCAGTATCAAGTGGATAAAGACGGCATTCCCAAGAGAGATAAGACATTAAAGGACCCCAACTGCGTCTTTCAGCTATTGAAAAAACAATATACCCGCTACGATCCCGATACTGTATCCAAAGTCACCGGCGCTCCCAAGGATGTTTTCCTGGAGGTCTGCAGGACCTATGCAGCCACAGGTAAAACCGGCAAGGCCGGAACCATCATGTATGCCATGGGCAGCACACAGCATACTTACGGCACCCAGAATGTCCGCTCTTACGCCGTATTACAGCTTCTATTAGCCAATATCGGCATCACCGGCGGCGGCATCAATGCACTGAGAGGCGAGTCCAATGTTCAAGGTTCCACGGATATGTGCCTGCTGGCCCATATACTCCCCGGATATCTCGCCATGCCCCTGAATGTCGACAAGACGCTGGCGGATTACGTGGAACGGGTCACGCCGAAGAATAACGACCCCAAGAGCGCCAACTGGTGGAGCAATTATCCCAAATATATAGTCAGCCTGCTCAAGGCATGGTACGGAGATGCCGCAAACAATAACAACGATTTCGGATTCGGGTTCTTGCCCAAGTCCAGCGGCTACGCCAGCTGCTATCATATCAATCTGTTCGAAGCCATGCATGAAGGCACCATAAAGGGACTCATGTGCTGGGGACAGAATCCGGCCGTGGGCGGTCCCAATGCCGAGTTCGAACGGGCCGCACTGGGCAAGCTGGACTGGCTGGTTGCCGCCGATTTATGGGAAACGGATACATCGGTCTTCTGGAAGAGGCCGGGAATCAATCCGGCCGATGTTAAAACGGAAGTCTTCCTGTTACCGGCTTCGGCACATTTCGAAAAAGAAGGCAGCGTGACCAACAGCGGACGCTGGATGCAGTGGCGCTATAAAGCCGCCAACTCACCGGGCGATGCTCTGCCCGATCTCGATATCATGAACGAACTGGGGACCAGGATCCAGGAGCTTTATAAAGCTGAAGGCGGCAAGCATACCGAGGGTATCACCAAAATGACCTGGGGCTACGGCCATCCAGCCGATCCCCATAAGGTAGCCAAGGAGGTTAACGGCTATGACTTAACCACCGGCAAGCTTATGAAGAGTTTCGGCGCCCTTAAAGCCGACGGATCAACTACCTCGGGAAACTGGCTGTACTGCGCCAGCTATACCGAAGACGGCAACATGGCGGCACGTCGCGACCTGGATGATGCCCCGTTTAATGTCGGCCTGCATCCCAAATGGGCATGGTGCTGGCCGGTCAACCGCCGCATCATCTATAACCGTGCCTCCGTCGACCTCAACGGCGTTCCCTGGGACAAAGACCAGCCGGTCGTCTGGTGGAAAGACGGCAAATGGGTAGGCGATGTACCGGACGGAGGATGGCCTCCGATGGCGGTAGATCCCGATAAGACCAGGTATCCGTTCATTATGAAACCGGAAGGACATGCCAGGCTGTTCGGTATGGGACGCGCCGACGGACCGTTCCCGGAGCATTACGAGCCCTGGGAAAGCCCGGTCGAAAATATGCTGTCGGGAACCCAGGTCAATCCCACTTTCCTTAAAGGCGCCTCGGCCGACAGCCAGAGAGGCGAAAGGGATAAATATCCTTACGTGGCGACTACATACCGCGTTGTCGAGCACTGGCAGGCGGGCGCTATGACCAGAAACCTGCCCTGGCTGTGCGAACTAATGCCCGACATGTTCGTCGAAATCAGTGAAGAACTGGCTGCCGAAAAAGGAATTAACAACGGCGACAAAATGATAGTAGAATCAGCTCGCGGCCAGGTCGAGGCCGTTGCTGTAGTTACCAAACGCCTGAAACCTCTACGTATTAATGGAAGCGTTATTCACGAGATTGGCCTGCCCTGGCACTGGGGCGATGCCGGACTCTCGACCGGAGCCAGCGCTAATTGTTTAACGCCTCATGTGGGCGACGCCAATACCATGATTCCGGAATATAAAGCATTCCTGTGTAATGTCAGGAAAGCATAAAGGAGGTAAACAATGGCTGAAAATGCAATTTTATATGATTCAAGTAAATGTACCGCCTGCCGGGGATGCCAGGTAGCCTGCAAGCAATGGTGGGGACTTAAAGGCGAGAAAACGGTAAACACCGGCAGCTACGAGAACCCGCCCGATCTCTCCTATAACACCTGGGTAAAGATCAGGTTCAAGGAACTGCAGAGCAGCCTGAACCCTTATAATGTCGAGTGGCTGTTCTCCCGCCAGGCCTGCATGCACTGCACCGCTGCATCCTGTGTTAAGGTATGTCCGACCCACGCGTTGTACCACGGTCCTATGGGCTTTGTAGCCTATAACAAGGACCTTTGCAGCGGCTGCGGTTACTGTGTCGATTTCTGTCCTTTCAATGTTCCCAGAATGGAAGATACACCCCTTGCTACTATCCGTAAGATGAACAAATGCATAGCCTGCGAGGATAGAATCAATAATAATCTGGAGCCTTCATGCGTCAAGACCTGCCCCACAGGCGCCCTTACTTACGGCGACAGGGCCGCGCTCATAGCCGAGGGCAGGAAAAGGGTGCAGGACATTAAAGCAACTTATCCCAAAGCCAG
Source organism: uncultured Dehalococcoidales bacterium (assembly GCA_964510365.1). GTDB lineage: Bacteria > Chloroflexota > Dehalococcoidia > GIF9 > UBA5629 > CAZEAR01. Next base: position 2,788 of record CAZEAR010000062.1, read on the forward strand.
CCTCTACGGGGCAAACGAACTCGGCGGACTGCATGTCATGTACGTCCTGCTGCATGAGCCGCAGGTCCACGGACTCCCGGCGAACCCGGAGATACCGGCAGCGTCTATAGCCACGGACAACATCCTGCGACCTATCGGTTATACGCTTACCGGACTCGCTGTTGTGGGGCTCGGCCTGAACTACCTGGTCGCCAGAGCCAATACGAAAAAAGAGGCCGGGGCAAAGAAATAGTACTGAAACGGAGGAATGATTATGAGTAAAGTTCAAAAATACACAAAACCGGCGAGAGTCTTCCACTGGATACATACAGGTTCAGTACTGGTCCTGCTTATCACCGGTATTTTCCTTTTCATGCCGGCATCCGGATTTCTGGCCCAGGACAGCTGGAGCCGTCTGGCCCATCGCATTGCAGTTGTAGTTTTCGTGTTCGCCCCGCTCATCCAGCTTATCGCCAATCCCAAAACGGCCGGCGCCTCGATAAAGGCAGCCTTTACCTGGGGACAGAACGATATGGAGTGGTTAAAAGCCGTACCGCGATATTACTTCCTGTGCAATGAAAACGCTATGCCGCCTCAGGACGAGATGAACACCGGTCAGAAGTTGTGGTATGCCATGCTGCTGATAATGGGGCCTATATTCGTAATCACCGGTATCCTGATGTGGTTCTTCGCCACCATACTGCCACCCGCTGTCTTTCAGTGGAGCGTTTTTGTTCATGATGTCGCCTTTATCGTCACCTTCCTGTTCCTGCTGATACACGTCTACCTGGGAGTTATTCATCCTCTCATGCGGACACACGGCGGGTCCTTCAGTTCCATGGTCGACGGCACGGTGACA
>CAZEAR010000062.1:3635-10930 GCA_964510365.1 uncultured Dehalococcoidales bacterium
GAGTATGCCCGATCACATCATGGTCTCTGGTACGATAAGGTTGCAAAGTAAGTGACTAAAAAATCGCTCAAAGAATATACCAATAAACAGGTAATTAAGAAGGTTCTCGACAAACTGGCAGAGGCTGAGCAGCCCCTGCCAGTTTCTCTGGAATTTTACCGCCGTATGCTTATGGCGCAGAGCAAATATAAATTACCCGACATATCCGGGGCACTGCCCTCCCTGCAGAAAAAAACGGAAACGCGGCTGGCCCAATATAAACCGGCGCTTACCTTTTCCGATCTGAAACCGGACTACCGGGAGATATCAAAAATCTTCGGGCAGATGGTAAAGCTAGTGGCCGAATTCCTGTCACCGGAGGAAGCGGAGATGGAGGAACTGAACCGGCTGGCTTCCGACCGGAAACTACTCGAAGATAAGATAAAGGTGTGGTACGGCGCGGGAACGGTTATGCGTAAGAGCAGCACCAGAGGCGACAGTACCGGCCCGGTGGTATACAGCGTTATCCAGGCCTCCATGCAACCGCTGCTGGCTGCATATGCCGACAGGCTGCTTCATCTGGTGAAGCAGAAGTCATGGTATAAGAGGTACTGCCCCATTTGCGGCGGCAGCCCCGACTTTTCTTATCTGGATAAAGACAAGGAGGGACTGAGGTGGATGATCTGCTCACGATGCGATGCCCGGTGGCGCTTCTACCGTATCGCTTGCCCCTACTGTGACAACCGGGACCAGAAAAGCCTGGCCTATTTCATGGATGAAAAGGGCATATACCGGCTGTATGTTTGCGAGAAATGCCGCCGCTATATCAAATCGATCGACCAGAGGAAGGCCGAGTCAGAGGTACTTCTCCCCCTGGAACGCGTGATGACCCTGGATATAGACAGGCAGGCACAGGAATCGAGCTATAAAATGAAGTAGCCGTCAGGGATTGTTGCTGATTATATTTTTCGATGTTTTGACCCTGAATATTAACAGTGATAAAATTATTATCTAGTCAATTGCTGATTGATTGAGGAGGATTCAAATGCCATTTCATATGGGTCCACTGGAAATAGGGATTATCCTGGTGATTATTCTCATCATCTTCGGCGTCGGTAAACTGCCTCAAGTGGGCGGCGCTATCGGTAAGAGTATAAATGAATTCCGCAAAGCCCGTGCCGGCGAGAGTGACGACGATAAATCCAAAGAAAAGGATATCGCCAAATCCAGTGAAACCGAAACTGCAGAAAAAAGCTAATTAAAACATGGCAGCGCAGTTTTACAGCTAATCATGATAAGCAGACTCATTGCACTGCTTCCCGGACATAGATTTCCGATAAATAGCTTCAAACTATAAAAGTTTAAGTTAGAGACGTTGTATGGACTTCTTGGGCATCGGCCCACTGGAAATAGTTATTATTCTGATACTGGGCTTCCTGTTCTTCGGCCCGGAGAAATTGCCGGGAATGGCAGCCAAGGCGGGGAAGCTATACCGTAATTTCAGGAAAGCCACCTTCGATTTAACCAGAACCATCACCAACGAAGTGTCGACCGACAGCAAAGACCTCCGCGAGGAACTGACATCTATCGGCAAGTCATTAACCGAGGATATCACCGGCCCGAAGGATACCGGGCATATGCCGTTATCTACAAAAATGCCGGAACCAGACCGGCAACTGACCGAAGAAAGCGCCGGAAATAAAGCGCCGGCTGCAAAATCCGGTAAAAAGGAAACCACCCCCGGTGAAACCGATAATAAAACAACCGAACCAGACGCAGACGAATACATGATTTAGATGGGCAAAGAACAAGAGCTAACATTCATGGGGCACCTGGGAGTGCTGCGTACCGTCATATTCCGTTCGGTCATCGCCTTTCTTGTCGCCCTGCCTGTTTCGTTCTACGTGATAAGCTATCTGGGGATATTCGATTTATTGAAGAAGCCGGCAATGGACCGGGTCCCCGACCTGACGATTATATATACCGACCCTACCGAGATGATCGGCACCTATATCAAGGTAAACCTGCTGCTGGCTTTCGTAATAGCGTTACCCTATATCATGTACCAGCTGATATCATTCATCCGGCCGGCGCTCACCACCAGGGAAAAAAGCTGGGTCTATACCATGCTGCCTGCAATGGCCGTATGCTTTGTGGTAGGTGCACTGTTCGCCTACTTCGTCCTGCTGCCGCCGGCATTCAATTTCCTGTTCACCTTCGGAGATGATATCGCCACACCCATGATAAAGGTGGGGAAATATATCAACCTGTTAACGACTTTAATGTTCTGGATCGGCCTGTGCTTCGAGATACCGCTGATCCTGTTCTTCCTGGCCAAGATCGGCATCGTCAATCCCAAGTGGCTGTCTAAATACCGTAAACTGTTTTATATCGCAGCTTTTGTACTTGGTGCTATAATAACCCCGACAGTCGACCCGTTAAATCAGGCCCTGGTAGCCATTCCTATCATCCTGCTTTATGAGTTCGGCATCCTGCTATCGAAGCTGGCGATAAGGGGCAGGAAAGCACCTTACTGATAAAAATGAAGAAGAGGGGGAGCGTTTGGGTCCCGGTGGGCTTCGCGGACTTCAAATCCGTCGGGAGGCATGAGCAATGTCTCCGGTGGGTTCGACTCCCATACGCTCCCGCCAGTTAATGACAGGCAAATTGAATTAATTATTCTGATGCAGAATTATGCTTTGTTACCAATCAGAATTCCCAAGATACGGATCATCCAATTTTTGGCCATTTTTTATTTACTAGTTTAAATTCACTAATATGATAATAAGGTACATTCCCATTATTCATAAGAAAACTAGCAAAAGCTCGTATTGCATGAAATTCTATTCTTTGAAGTAAAGAATGGTAATCAGGATGAATAATTTCGTATTTGAATTTTTTCCATCCAGGAATTTCTTTGCGATTCTCTTTAACTCTATCTCCTAGTCGTTTAGCACTTCCAATATATATCTCTTTATGTTCTTCATCAATCAAGTAATATACTACAAAACTCGCATCGAGGTGTTTATTTAGTTCAGTAATATCTAACCAATCGGTTGACTTGGTAATTAAATAATCTTTGCCAACTTTACTTAGCCAACCAAAAACATTCTCTTCTATAAATTTTTTAAACATATTGTCATAGGCAGTTGGAATCTTAATAAAAGTTTCTAACTCCACTTCACTAATATTAATTGGCTTGAATATCATTACTTCCTGATTACCACCTAATAACTTGGTCATATAGCGTTTATTTTGAGATGATGCTTCGTAAGCTTTACTCCAAATCACAACATAACTTTGTATAAACTCCTTTTTTAAATCAAGTATTAAGTCATAGTTAGAATCCCAGCGTATTTGATAAACTGATGGAGCATTAGTCCTGTTAACATTGCATAAATATGCTTTATACTTTTTCTTTTTACTTTCCCAATTCAATGTCAATTCTCGGCTTTCACCTGGTTTTAATGGTTTATCGAATGTAAAGCTATCAACTAAAGCTATTGGTATCGTAGTACCATAGCGAAATATCGATTTATCTATTTTCTTATAATAGTCCATTAAAAACCTCAATAGGATAAAGCAATTTAAGTTGATATCTTAAATCACTGTTATTATAGACATTCCCAATATAAAACGGAATATTTTTATTTCATCATATTTAATGGGGGGGGGGTATACCCTGGGGCATTGCCCTGACCAACGAACAAATACACCGATATGCTCTCATAGAAAAAATGGTTTTACTACTAAAATCCCTATTATGTACATATTAAAATTACTCATTCTCAAATCATTTAATTGCGTTTAAGGCTATGAATTGAATAGAATACGCAAAAGTTGTTGGAGAGAGGACAATGATAAATCAAACACTTACAGCCGATAACCAATTCCTTATATACCATAACAAACTAATTGGTTTATTAATAAATACTAAATGGCATTTCATTATTTGGAAGCACCTAACGGATTCTAAGAAGGGATATCTCGAAGAAATGAATGCAGCACCTTCCTTTTTCAACCTAACATTAAATTCTCACTTATTAACAACACTTATATCGCTTAATATATTCTTTGACAAAGCTGAGGGTAAACTAAGTATGTACAAATTTCTTGATTTCTTATTAGAAAATATTGATATATTTTCTAATAAGGCTTATAAAAATCGGTTAATTGAGAAAGGAATATATAGTAATCAAGCCATGCAAGATCGGAGGATCGTGACCTTAGAGATAGTTGAACAAGATACGAATTTGATAAGAGATTTACCTGTGTCAAATATTAAAAAATGGAGAAATGAGGCTCTTGCACATATAGGAGAGACTTATATATTAAGGAACATTGATCTCTCAAAGAATTATCCAATCAAGCGCAGACATATCGAAACAATTACTAGTACACTCGCAATAATTTTAAACCGATATAGTCTAGCTTATAATACGAGGAAATTTGAAATAGACATACCAGAAATTGAAAGGCATGCACAATACATCCTTGATGCAATTCGTATTGAAGTTAAAAACCGAAGGCAAAATCTTAAAGAGTTATACGATCTTACTACAACGTGAAAGATCGTATTATTTTATCGTCATTATAATCTGGATTGTTTATATGAAGCAGTTTAAAGCTTATATTTTTAGATGACTAAAATCTGTTCTCGAGTAAATATCCCAAATCCAATTCCTATACCTTTTTATAGTCTGAAGTTAACCAAATAATCCTTTACTATTTCTTTAGCACTGGAATATTCAACTTCATTTAGGGACTTCAAATCCCTCGGAATAAGAAGCCCTATTTCAAGGTGAAAGTTATAGTCCTGTTTGCTACCTGTCCGCTGAGTATGTCTTCCACTTCGATTTCCACCCTGTACGTGCCCCGGGGATCTACGGACTCCACCACACCGATGTTCCACCAGGCGTGAAAGGCTTCGATATTGTCGGCGGAAGAAGTGAACTCATGCCAGTCATTTACGTTATTATCAGTCATAATCAGACCGCCGTCGGGGGCATACAGACTGTAACGCCTCCATCGCACCCAGGCCTCGTAATTACCGCCCGAGCCCTGCACCCGGAAACCGGTTATTTCAAACCAGACGGAGGCCGTATCACCGGTGTAGTAGGCCGCGCCCGGCTGGGGCCGGCACTCGTCCCTCTGGATAGGCCCGGTACACATTTCAATACGGCTTATATTCAGGTTCGATGAACCGATAACCTGTGAATCTTTTGACGGCGCATTGGCCGGCGACGTACCTGACGGTGACCCTGAAATGATAACTTCCATGGTGTCGAAATACTGTTCATCCCCGTCAAAGACCACCAGGGTGATAAAATAGTTTCCCGGTTCTTTATATGCATGTGACGGATTCAATTCGGTACTGGTACCGCCGTCGCCGAAGTCCCAGGTACATGAAGTAAAATCTATCTCGGACTCGTTGAAGAAGTGAACAGGCTCTCCGACAGCAGCTTCAACCTTATCCGCTGCTAATTTTACCTTGACAAGCTTCACGCATCCGCCGACCGAGAACATCAGTACAGCCAGAATAATAACTGAAAGAATGAGTCCGGTCCTCGGTAAATATTTCATCTTTTCCTCAATTGTTTTTTTACGAAATCAACGGACACCTGAATATCAGCAATAGGCTTTATTTTAGCCACCAGCTTTCAGTCAGTTCCACCAGCATTACCACAGGAGCTACAAAACCTTCCCTTACGGCAAGCCTGAGCACCTCGTGCCCGGAGATGAAGTCGGCTACCGGAGGGCTGGTTGCGTAATAGACAGCCACGAAAGTTTTGCCGGGGTAGTTATGAAGCAGGAATTCATCGCGAAACCGGCGTAATATGTCTATCTCAGCGGCATCAGGGCTGCCATAGGCTGCGGTGGCAATGAAGCAGCTGGTGTCAAGTATATCATCGCTATCTTTATTATTTTTATCTTGATTTTGATTATCGTTATTCCTGTTTTCGGTATCTTTCTTTATTATGTCTTTTCCTTCCTTGATCAAAGGCTTTGCCTTTTCCCTTACTTCTTTCCGCCTATCAACCAGCTCCTGTTCAATATTTAGAGACCTGCCATAAACATCAGACGCTTCCTGCTGAATTCGCTTACACTCCGGTTTCAATTTCCTTATACATTCATTCAAACGAGTACGTGTAATCGTCCATTCCGGGTTTTCCATAGCTTCCTCAAAGCAGGATGATACCTTGCTTCGAAAGGCTGTGAAAGAGGGACAAATTTCACCATTCCATTCTTGCCTGATAGGTTCAAATATAGCCGGTGCGCTTTGAATCCCGCAAACCACCGATTTTTTAGGAAGCATACCATACCCGTAATTTATATCCTGCGCGTTATTGTAGTCCCTATCCAGGACATCCCCATAATCCTGGAGGATATTCAAAATATCCGTGCTCTGATTCAGCACCGCTGTGTGGAAAGCCTGCTCCTCCGGGGTTAACAGTGTTAAATCCTCTTCGTTAATACCGTATGCCACCTGCGGAAATGGCCCCGCAGTTATCAGCATTATGAGCATCATGATTATCGTTATAAGCTTTTTCATCCTTACTCCGATCTACCTTCGATTCTAGACAGCAGAATTTACCTCAGCCATATCTATGGTATCTACCTAATATAGTAGTGCGGTATGGGTTTGTCAATAAGTCAGGGGGAAAGGTTAACCGCAGCGGACTTCAAAACCGCCGGGAGGCACGAGCGATGTCTTCGACGGGGTCGACTCCCATACGCTCCTACCAGTAAATCAAAAGATATGAAGATGCCGGTCAGATTACAAATAACCGGATGCTATTTTATCCATTGAGCAGAATTCACTATTTCATCTATCTTGTTCTCGAGTTCAGTGAGCTGCGCTGGCGCAGTGCGGTCTCCAAGATAGTGCTGGACGGCTTTGGTTTTGCCTCCTACGCTAATCGATGTATTAGCGGAGGGCATGTCACTTACTCCAAAGGCGGTATAGCTGTCTTTCAGTGAGAAATAATTTGCTTTATCGAATTCCGCAACCAACCGGTCTACGGCATCCATGCTGATGGTAGTTTCCTGGATGCCTCTGGTTTGTACAAATTGCACTCCCGAATAGATAACGGTCCCATCTCCTTTAATCTTAAGTGAATAGACCGGGCATTTACCGAAGCAAGCAGTCCTTTCAAGTGTGATAACAAGTTCTTCCCCGGCAACGGGTGACGTGGTCCCACCTGATGCCGACCCCCCGGTAACAGGTGACGAGGGCCTACCAGCTGCTGCCGAACCGGTAATGGTAACTTCCATGGTATCGAAATACTGTTCATCACCGTCAAAGACCACCAGGG
>CAZEAR010000063.1:0-2775 GCA_964510365.1 uncultured Dehalococcoidales bacterium
CTACACCCAGAAGAGCGCCCATACCCTCTTTTACCATCTGTTCACGTTCGATAATTTTCAAACCGAGGCCGTGTTTTTTAGCCAGCGTTTCAGCTACTTTGGCCATATCACTCGGCGTCATATAATTGGAAGGTTCGTTTACCAGGTCCCTAGCTAACACCGCTGCATCAGCAATAATCCTCCCTTTCCGACAACTCTGTTCCAGTTCTTTCTTTCTATCCGGATCTCTGTCAACAATCAATAACTCCAGTATCTCGTTATATTCAGGTTCCTTCGTTATGTGTTTCCTGAAATCATAAAGCCCCAAAATACCGGCTTCGGTTAAAGCCTGAGATACTAAACTCGGCTCAAGGCCGCCGGAACCGGCGCCATGTAAAACAGTCGCTATACTCCGGCAGTTGAGTTTTCGCAGTAAACGACAATTCTGAGCAATCAAACTGCGTACTTTATCCAGAGTAAATTCGCTTTGTTTGCCCAGACCGGCAACGGCGATGATACGCGCCGGAATTTTACCGAAGCTATGTATTATGCTAATCTCATTGAGTTTGCCCTTAATCTCGTCCTGGGCAATGAGTTTAGTTATCTCGCCTCCTAATGCTTTATCTACAGCGCCCGTAGCCCCGGCTGGCTCAGTCACTCCTTCAAACAGATTAACGATAACAGCATCGGTTTTAACTTCAGTAATATCGCCGATAACAACTTTGATATCCATTTTATCCTCCGAAATATGGCTTCTTTTATTTAATTCCTGCTACAGAATCGCATCCATACCAAAAATCTATATAAACTATAGTATAACAGCTTCACTTGTTCAGCATTCGTACTATCTTATCGATAACCGGCTCGATATCTCTCGATGTATCAACGCATATATAATTGCGCCTGATCCCCCCCACTTGCTGCTTCATATTCAGATAAACTTCCCAATCTGCATCAGATTTATTGTCCGGATCAGCGCCTTCTTTCCTTTCCTTCAACCGTTTATACACTACCTCAGACGGCGCATCCAGTCGCACCAGAATAAGTTTCGCTTTAGTTCTATCCGCGATACGGTAAAGACGCTCACGATTGCTTTCAGCAAGATTGGTAGCATCGAATATTACCGGTATCCCATTATATAACAAATCCTCAATCAAACCATGACATGCTTTGAAAAGTCGAGCACTTTCCTGAGCGCTATAATCAGGTGTAGCAAATAAAGATTTGCGCATTACATCACTTTCAATGATGCAGAAAGGTGCTTTCCCCGCCAGTTTGCCACAAAAATACGATTTACCGGTCCCCGGCAGGCCGATAACTACAATAAAAGCAGGTAAAACCGTCGGCTCAGGAAGAGCACCCAAACCTCTTTTCAGCAGATCGACATCCGTATTAGCTTTATCCTGCTTCATTGCCTTGCTGAAATTATAAATAATTTATTAAATCCATGCTAACTTAGCTTTTTAATAATAAATTTTTTTTAATCCACCAACCGGATCCCCAATAGCGGCTAATTCAATCCATTACCATTGATCTTTATTGCATAATTACCGAACAAAGTGTTATACTAATTAAGCCTTTAAGTCAGTCCAGTGAGGCTGGTAAGGAGACATGATAAAAGACTGCTTCTTTATAAATACCTGCGCGCCGATTGGAGCTTTTGTTGACCTCTTGCCAGTAAAAGGCAGGAGGTTTTTTTATGCCTGAGAAAATCCTTATGTCCCAGGTGGACATCGAGAGAGCTCTAACCCGTATCGCCCATGAAATAGTAGAGAGAAATCAGGGCGCCGAACATGTGGTTCTGGTGGGTATGCAGACCCGCGGGGTGCCCCTGGCTAAAAGACTATCTACAACTATCGACAGTTTTGAGCATACCTCCATCCCTGTCGGATCCCTTGACATCAGTCTTTATAGAGATGATCTCTCATCCTTAGAACTGAAACCGGTTATTCACCGTACCGACATTCCAACAGATATCACAGACAAACATGTAGTGCTGGTGGATGATGTCTTCTATACCGGCCGCAGCATTCGAGCAGCAATGGACGCGATAATGGATTTAGGACGACCCCAGACCATCCAACTGGCGGTGCTGGTCGATAGAGGACATCGTGAACTACCAATCCGTGCCGACTACGTTGGGAAAAACATACCCACTTCAAAATATGAAGAGATAAAAGTAAACGTAGTGGAAATCGACGAACAGGACAATGTAATTCTTATTATTTCCGGTGAGGAGGTATCGAATGGAGATAGATAAGCATACTTCAAGCGTTGCGACATCTGATACTTTTCCTCCACTGACTACCAGTGTATGGAGGCATCGCCACATACTCGATCTTGATGACTTCACCAGGGAGGAAATCGAACTTGTATTTGAAATAACGGACGCTATGACGGAAGTTTTATCCCGTGAAGTAAAACAGGTACCTACCTTAAGAGGAAAGACGATAGCTAATTTATTTTATGAACCAAGCACACGCACACGCTCCTCATTCGATCTTGCAGCTAAAAATCTAAGCGCTGGTACTATTAATTTAGACTCATCTAAAAGCAGTATCACTAAAGGAGAATCATTGATAGACAGCCTGCTTACATTACAGGCACTGGGTATAGATGCCATAGTTATAAGGCACTCTCAATCAGGTGCTCCCTACCTCGCTACTCAGTATCTAAATGCCAGTATCATAAACGGAGGAGATGGAAGACACGCTCATCCGTCTCAGGCGCTTCTGGACCTGTATACAATACGCCGCCACCTCGGTAAATTGAACGGCCTGAAGATCGTTATACTGG
>CAZEAR010000063.1:2785-10918 GCA_964510365.1 uncultured Dehalococcoidales bacterium
GACCTCCGACGCTGCTGCCACGCCATCTTGCAGATTATATAAACAATTGCCGGATACCAAATGTAAGCATCGACCTGAGAATCGAATCCGCCCTGGAAGGGGCCGATGTAGTAATGCCTCTAAGACTACAATTGGAAAGGCAGCAAAGCGGACTCTTACCCACAATACGAGAATACATTCAATTTTACCAACTGGATACAGAACGATTAGCGATCGCAAAACCAAATGCACTGGTAATGCATCCGGGCCCCATGAACGAGGATATCGAAATTAGCTCCGAAGTCGCTCACGGATCCCAATCTGTTATCGAAGAACAGGTGTCCAATGGAATAGCCATACGCATGGCGCTTTTTTATCTGGTCATAGGAGGTAAAACAATCGATGCCGTCTAAGCTGCTTATCACCAATGGCCGTATACTGGACCCGGGTCAAGGTCTCGATTTTATCGGCGACGTCCTGATCGATAAAGGTAATATCGCAAGTACAGGTGATAAGGATAAATCCCTGGATAAGAAAAGTATATCTGTAATAGATGCTACCGGTCTTATCGTCTGTCCCGGTTTCATCGATCTACATTGTCACCTACGCGAGCCCGGTTTTGAGGACAAGGAAACTATTGCCACCGGAACAAAAGCCGCAGCGAAGGGCGGATTTACTACCGTTTGCTGCATGCCGAACACTAACCCGCCGCTGGACAATATGGCTACGATAGATTATGTCAAGAAAAAAGCGCAAGCAGAGGGTGTTATCCGCGTATTGCCCGTAGGATGCATTACGAAAGGTAGACAGGGAAAAGAGCTTTGCGAAATGAATGAATTGGCTGCAGCGAGAGTAATCGGATTTAGCGACGACGGCGACCCGGTAGTAAGTTCGCGTATCATGTCCCTGGCTATGGAATACAGCCTTATTTCAGGTTTACCCATCATCGACCACTGCGAAGATAAAGAGTTATGCAGTGGAGGCGTTATGAATGAAGGCTGGGTATCAGCACGTCTAGGGCTTCCTGGTATACCCAATGCATCCGAGGAAATTGTGATAGCCAGAGATATAGCTTTAGCAAAGTTGACCAGCGCCAGGCTGCACATCGCCCATGTTAGCACCAGCGGCTCAGTAGATATTATCCGCAAAGCTAAAGAGGAAAATATTCCGATAACCGCTGAAGTTACTCCCAATCATCTAACCATAACTGAAGAAAGAGTAATGGGAAATCCCTGTAAGAATAAAGGCCGTATTGACTACGACACCGATGCTAAGGTAAATCCTCCCCTGCGCACCTCGAAAGATATCGAAGCACTGCTCGCCGGATTAAAAGACAATGTAATCGATATTATTGCAACAGACCACGCTCCACATACCAAAGTCGATAAATCGTGCGAGTTCGGATTTGCCGCTTTCGGTATCAGCACCTTTGAAACAGCCCTTGGATGCTTGATGAGTCTGGTCCACAATAATCAATTAAAAATGAATACTTTGATTTCCAAACTCACCGGTGAGCCTGCAAAAATAATTGGAAACAGGTTCGGGGAGCTGGGCACCTTAAGGCCTGGATGCAAAGCTGATATTACGATGATCGATCCGAATATGGAGTGGACCGTAGACACAAATAGTTTCGTATCCAAGGGAAAGAACAATCCTTTTGATGGTTACAAATTTAAGGGTAAAACGATAGCAACGATATTTGCCGGAGACATAGTATATAAAGATTCTTCGCTAAGATTGAAACAAATTGATGACTAAAAAAGCATTTCTGGTTTTAGAGGATGGTACATTTTACCAGGGTATCTCCTTTGGATCCGATATCACCGTCTCCGGTGAAGTAGTCTTTATTACCGGCATGACCGGCTATCAGGAGATGCTCACCGATCCCTCCTTTGCAGGTCAGATTGTAGTACCAACCTACCCTCTAATCGGGAATTATGGAACTAATGATTCGGATTACGAATCAAAACAAATCCAGGTCAGGGGTTTTGTAGTCAGAGAATACTGCTCTACTCCAAGCCACCGCCAGATTAAAAGTAACCTTCATGACTATCTGTTAAACCAGGGGATACCGGGCATAAGCGGGATCGATACCCGTTCCGTAACCCGCCGTCTCCGATCATCCGGAGTAATGATGGGTATTTTGAGTTCAACTATGACGGTTTCCCGTGCCTTAAAGGAATTAAAAGGACAACCGAGTTATAACACTACTAACTTTATTGACCAGGTAACAACTGAAAAACAATATAATTGGGCATCTGCCCGGCCGGATTCACAGAATGATTACGATATAGTTATTGTTGACCTGGGTCTTAAGGTCAATATCGCACGCATACTCTCCCAGCTCGGTTGCAAGGTAACAATAGTACCCGCCGGGACAACGGCAGAACAGATATTGGATTATAATCCCGATGGCATTTTATTTTCACCGGGACCCGGAGACCCTGCCCTTCTTGGCGACATAGCGGTAACAGTCAAACAGCTGGTAAATAAAAAGCCGATAATGGGTATTTGCCTCGGTCACCAGCTAATAGCCCATGCCTTTGGAGCTAAAACATACAAACTAAAATTCGGACACCGGGGCAGTAATCATCCCGTCCGTGATCTGGAAACGGGGAGAATATATATAACAACACAAAATCACGGCTATGCGGTAGATGCCGGTAGCGTCAAGGGCGGCCTCGAGGTCAGCCATATTAATTCCAATGATAATACGGTAGAAGGATTACGTCATAAAGACCTGCCTATTTTATCCATACAGTACCATTCGGAAGGATCACCCGGGCCTCAGGATAACGTTTACTTGTTTGAAAGATTCTTAAGCATTCTTAGAGCATCATAAAAAATTTAAATCGATAATATGACAGAAGACAATTCGATTAAACTATCGAAAGTCCTTGTTATCGGTTCCGGGCCGATAATCATAGGACAAGCTGCGGAGTTTGATTATGCCGGCACCCAAGCCTGCAAATCGCTCCGTGAGGAAGGCATAACTACAGTCTTAGTTAATTCCAATCCGGCGACGATTATGACTGATGAAGGGATCGCCGATAGAATATATATCGAACCGCTAACCGTCGAAGTACTGGCCCGTATAATCGAACAGGAAAAACCTGACGGTCTATTACCAACGTTAGGCGGGCAAACCGGACTCAATCTGGCAGTTGAATTAGCCGATGCCGGCATACTGGATAAATATAGCGTAAATATGCTGGGAACACCGTTGGAAACCATCAAGCAGGCAGAGGAACGGTCTCTATTTAAAAAGCTCATCACGGATATCGGCGAACCTCTGCCGGAAAGCGCTACAGTAACTTCCGTAAACGAAGCCATAGAATTCGCCAACGAAATCGGATTACCTCTTATTATTCGTCCGTCATATACACTGGGAGGTACCGGCGGCGGCTTTGCCTACACACTGGAAGAATTAGAGCGTATCGTAAGTAACGGACTGGCCTCCAGTCTGAGTCACCAGGTCCTGATCGAAAAATGTCTACTCGGATGGAAAGAAATTGAATATGAAGTGATGAGAGATGGCGCAGACAATTGCATCACAATTTGTAATATGGAAAATATGGACCCGATGGGAGTCCATACAGGAGATAGCATCGTTGTCGCTCCCAGCCAAACATTAACCGACAGGGAATATCAAATGTTAAGGACTGCGAGTTTAAAAATTATAAGGGCGCTGGGAATCGAGGGAGGATGCAACATCCAGTTCGCCTTAAGTCCGAGCTCAATTGTCGCTGAGAAATGGGCAACCGACCAATTGAATAAAAATGACAGCCAGTACTATGTTATCGAGGTTAATCCCCGAGTCAGTCGCAGTTCAGCTTTGGCCAGTAAAGCTACCGGATATCCCATTGCCCGCGTAGCAGCAAAAATAGCTATAGGTAAACGGTTGGATGAAATTCCAAACCGGGTTACCGGTAAGACAATGGCCGCTTTTGAACCGGCTCTTGACTACTGCGTGGTAAAAATTCCGCGCTGGCCGTTTGATAAATTCGCCACAGGCGACCGCAAAGTAGGAAGCCAGATGAAAGCTACCGGGGAAGTTATGGCTATCGATCGCTGCTTCGAGGCTGCACTGCAAAAAGCTGTTCGATCTCTAGAGTTTGGTAAAAAATCACTGCTGTGGGAAGACAAAGAATGGGGTAGCGACACAGATCTTAATTTATATCCACTGCACCCCAATGACCTGAGATTATGGGCAATTATGGCTGCTCTCAGACGGGGACTGGAATGTGATCAGATAGCTCAACATACAGGAATTGAGCCCTGGTTTATCTATAAGCTGTTTAATATAAACCAGATGGAGAAACGACTTCTTTCTGAGCAACTCAAGCCGGATTTATTATGGGAGGCCAAGAGACTGGGATTCTCCGACGAGCAAATCGGGACACTGGCCGATAGATTACCGGAGCAAGTGAGACAACTGCGTTATAGCTGGAATATCCGTCCTGTTTATAAAATGGTAGATACCTGTGCAGCCGAATTTGCTGCAGAAACTCCTTATTTCTACAGTACATATGAAAAGGAAAACGAAGCCACCCCTATTATGGATGAAAAGGCTGTAGTTATCGGTAGCGGTCCGATCAGAATCGGTCAGGGCATTGAATTCGACTATTGCAGTGTTCATTCTGCCTGGGCGTTACAGGAGACAGGCAATAAAAGCATAATTGTTAATTCAAATCCGGAGACTGTTTCCACCGATTTCGATACCAGTGACCGTCTCTATTTTGAAGCATTGGACGAAGAAAGCCTTCGAGATATACTTGAAAATGAAAGTACCCCTTTTCAGGATAATTGGACTCCGGCTTCAATCGTTCAGTTCGGGGGACAGACAGCCGTTAATCTGGCGGAACCCTTACATCTGAGTGGTATGCCCATTCTGGGATCAACTACCGACACTATCGATATGGCTGAGGACCGTTTTCGCTTCGAGGACTTTCTTAATCGACTGGGCATTCCTCAGCCGCCGGGAGACGCAGTCCATACTGTCGAAGAAGGCATAAATGCGTCCCGCAATCTCGGTTTCCCCCTGTTAATCAGGCCCAGCTATGTACTGGGGGGAAGAGCAATGGAAATCGTTAACAACGAAGAGGAATTAATCAGATATATATCTCTGGCAATGGACCTATATAGCGAACATCCGATCCTTATCGATAAATATTTCGAAGGTAAAGAAGTCGAAGTAGACGCTGTTTGTGACGGGGAGGATGTCCTGATTCCGGGAGTAATGGAGCATATAGAACGGGCCGGAGTCCACAGCGGCGACTCCATAGCCGTATATCCGGCAATAAACCTCACCAAAAATGAGGTGGATATTATAGTGGACTACGCTATCAGAATCGGCAAGTCCCTTCAAATTAAAGGGCTGATGAACATTCAAATGGTAATAATAACCGGACAGCATAACGGCTCATCATCGATTTATATACTCGAAGTCAATCCGCGGGCGAGCCGTACTATCCCCTTTATCTCCAAAGTTACCGGGGTACCCATGGTTCGACTGGCAACAAAAGTAATGCTCGGCATTTCACTTAAAGAACAAGGCTACTCTACGGGTCTATGGAAAAGACAAAAATTAGTGGGAATAAAAGCTCCCGTATTTTCCATGTCCAAGCTAACAGGGGTGGACACATATCTGGGCCCTGAAATGAAGTCAACCGGCGAAGTAATGGGGGTTGATTATACCTATGAAGCAGCTTTGGCTAAGGCATTGATAGCAGCAGGACTGATGTTGCCGGAAAAGGGCAGCTTGTTAGTCAGCATCGCCGATAAAAATAAAACCGAGGCATTACCGATTATCAATGGATTCCATTCTCTGGGTTATAATCTTTTTGCTACTGAGGGGACAGCTTCTCTTATCAAAACAAATGGGATGAACGTACAAATGATAGGTAAGAAAATAGGCAAAGGACATCCCAATGTTATCGATATCATAAGTAATAACTCCGTTCACGGAGTCATAAACACCATTACCGGGGGACGTATTTCTTTACAGGATGGCTTCGAGATACGTCGCACTGCTGCTGAAAACAGAATTCCCTGTTTTACATCGCTGGACACCGCCCGTGTCGTTCTGAAAGTGCTGGCCAGCGGCAGTCAGATTTACAACGTTAAAACAGTGTCGGAATATTTACACGGAGTGAAATGAAGCAATTTACAGCCGAGATAGCTTCCAATGATAAGGTGTCAGGCGAAATTCCGGATATGCCGAGAGCTCATCTTATTTGCATTAACCAACCTGAGATTTCCCGGGAAGCCAGACCGGGACAATTTGTAATGGTTGATTGCGGGCCCGGGCTTTTATTACGCCGTCCTTTCAGCATTCATCAAGCGGAGCCATCGGGATTTTTTTACTTACTTTTTATTGTGGTACACAAAGGTACGCACTGGCTTTCCCGGCAAATAAAAGGTACCAAAGTCGGTTTATTAGGACCGCTGGGTAATGGATTCTCTATTAATCCGGATTCAAACAATTTATTAATGGTTGGAGGAGGTATCGGTATTTCACCATTAGCATTTCTGGCGTATAATGCCTTAGCACTGGGGAAACAAGTGACTCTGCTTGTCGGTGCACGCGATAAAAACCAGCTTTACCTGCAGAGGTTTCCTCAAGGCGGAATTAAAACTGTTATAACAACCGAAAACGGAAGCACGGGCATTAAAGGTATGGTTACCGATATATTGTTAGATTATATTGTAAAAGCCGATCAGGTATTTACCTGTGGCCCCGTTTCCATGTACCAGTCGATAGCTAACTTAACAGATCCCCTGCAGCAAAGCCACAAAGTGCAGGTATCCTTAGAAACAAGGATGGGATGCGGCATCGGGACTTGTTATGGTTGCAGTATTAAGACCACAAAAGGCATGAAACAGGTTTGCAAACACGGACCTGTTTTTAACCTGTCAGAAATAAAATTATCGGAGGTGAGGATATGAACATATCAACAGCTAATATTCGAATCAGTACAACGGGTAACTGCGAAATAATCGATATCACGCGGCAAATAGCTGACGAGATAAAAAGTTCGAACATGGATGATGGAATTGTGACCATATTCATCTCCGGATCAACAGCCGGCATTACCACGATCGAGTATGAAGGTGGTTTAATAAGCGATTTTAAGGATATGTGGGAAAGAAATGTACCTCAGGACATTACCTATCAGCACAATCAAAAATGGGGAGATGAAAATGGTCATTCTCATATCAGAGCATCATCCCTGGGACCGTCACTGGTGGTCCCTTTTACCAATAAAACAATGACACTGGGAACCTGGCAGCAAATCGTACTGGTAGATTTTGATAACCGCCCCAGGACCAGAGATATCGTAATTCAACTGCTGGGCGAATAACAGCATCGGTAGATTATTCAACGATTTGCTAATAAAAGTAAAAAGGTAATCGAGATTAACAGAGAACATAATATTACGGCAAAAACTTCATATTTACTTTTGTCAGGCAGATTTACTTCGTTCAGTTTTGACAAAACTTTCTAAATTTATGATACTTACTATACAGATATGATAACCACCGATCAGGATAAGAAAAGACAGGAAGAACAGCAGTTTATTCAAGCCGTTGGTGTATTTTGCGAGGAACTCCATTTACCCCGAATGTCAGGCCTGATTCTGGGGTATTTACTTATTTGCGACCCTCCGTACCAAAAAGCCAAAGAATTGCTGGAGGCTGTCGGCGGCAGCAAGGGTTCTATCAGTTCAATGACCAGGCTTCTCATGCATGCAGGTTTGATCGAGCGTACCAGTATTATCGGCAAAAGAGGCACCTATTATCGTACTAAAACCGGATCATTAACCGATCTTTTAAAAATGCGGATGCTCTTTTTTAAAAACATGCGCGAACTAGCAGAACAAGGTTTAAATATAATCGACGATTCCAGTACAACACAATATAAAAGACTCAAGGAAATTCACGATTTATATTCTTTCTTCGAAAATGAATGGCCTGCATTATTAGAACGCTGGGAAAAGAAGCGCAGCAAGTTATAATTTTTTAATATATCGGGTAAATGGAGCGTATGTACAATATGAAAAGGATTTTTATTATTTCGGTCTTAATTATTACTATTGTCTTCTCAGGCAGTCTATTCGCCTGTACCAGCAGCACTACAGATACCGTGGAGAG
>CAZEAR010000064.1:0-1781 GCA_964510365.1 uncultured Dehalococcoidales bacterium
ATCCCACTACGGGCACTCGCGAAAGAAATGAATGCACCAATATTGAAGCGTTGGGAAATACATTCATTAACGCAAAACCGGCATAAGATCCGGGATAGTTGGAAACAATGAGGTAACCCTTCTCCGGTTCTGTATTCTCAAGGCCGATAACATTGAGCCGTTGACCGATAATTGCGAATAATAGTCCGGTAATACTTTTTTTAATATGATAGGCATTTTCAGGATTGATGATGATACGGACAGTCCCGATTGGAAACAAATACAGAAATACTATTAAGTGAGTGACCAGGTACATAGAAATCGTGTAGACGAAAATACGGCAAATACGTTTTATTTTCAAGAACACGCCCCCCGCCAAACCATATCGATGCTATAGTATACCATTTCCGATGTTATTCATTTTCAGATTATCGGAATACTTACTCTATTAATGCTTAACCTGATATACAAATATCGTCCATCGTACTTGCTTCTAAATGCCTTTTCAAATATATTGCAGTCATTGATATCCTTCAAAACGTTCCTTATAATTAGGACCTTAGGGAAACAAGGGTAGCTATAGCAGAATTCATGTATTTATTAACCGGAATGGTTCGAGAAGTGATACAATTATCGGGCTTGAATCAGGTTCTGAATATTAGCTTAAAAAATAATAAATTACTTTGGAGTAGAAATGAATATTGCCATATTGCCACTAGTATCATGTATTATTAGCTTTATTTTCGCAATTACGGTCCTGGATCAATTTTTTGCCAGGAGGAAGCCATATCAACTTATCTGGTCTATAGGTTTATTCATGTATTTTATCAGTACCGGGACTGAGTTTTGGATAGGGACTTGGGGTATTAACGAAGTCGTCTACCGCTTATGGTACCTTCTGGGAGCAATATGTGTTGCTGCATACCTTGGTATGGGAACGGTATATTTGCTTGTTTCCAGGCGTATTGCTCATATAATAATGGCCGTTTTATTATTAGCATCTATATATGCTACAGTTGAAGTTTTTATTGCTAGCATTGATATCAGTGTTCTGCAGGAGCTTTCAGGTAAGGCTATGCCGTTTGGAGTAAGAATAATGACTCCGTTCTTTAACACGTTCGGTACTATTACACTGGTAGGAGGTGCTATTTATAGTGCCTGGATATTTTGGAGAAAACGCATACTAAAGTATCGAGTGCTCTCGAATATATTGATTGCTTTTGGGGCAATATTGCCGGCTTTCGGCGGGACTTTGATGAGGATATGGGATTCTCAAGATGCATTTTACATGCTGGAGATGCTAGGTGTAATAATCATATTTATAGGTTTTTTGCGCAGTCGAGAAGTGTTTGGATTATACCGTGTACCATTTATTAATGGCTTTAATAAAGTACCGGAGACACAATAATATCAATTTTAATCACACATACTCTTGCCCGGATTATTAGTTCTTTTCCTACCTTATTGTTTATAGCATTAAAAAAGTTGCTTTTGAAATTTATCCACCGGCTATATGCTCATACACTTATTGCTAATGCTGTAAGGTTTTAGCAATAGGATCAAAGGAATGTAAAGAAGAATGAGGATTTTGGGAAGGTTAATGGTTTTATGGTACATGTTTTACGGGTAATAATAGGTATCGCTATTTTGGGGAGGCAATAAGGAGATAGGTGCGTTATTTCCTTTTAGCCAATTTAAACCAGGGGTGATAGCTGATTAAACATTCATTACATATTTTCTTATCAATATTCCCGTTCTTCAGTAACTCTATGGTTATGAGATAATCAGCAATGCGATCAGGA
>CAZEAR010000064.1:1791-10762 GCA_964510365.1 uncultured Dehalococcoidales bacterium
GAAATGATCTCTCACATACTCTTTCCCTCTTTTACCTATAGATAATGCTGCTTCCGGGTTATCCAGCAGTGAAATGATTCTTTGCGCTGTTTTTTTCGGTGTTTCGTAGAAAAAACCGGTATCGCCATGCCTGATCTGCAATGGAATACCGCCAACATTACCGGCGATTACCGGCTTTGACTTCCACAAAGCCTCGGTGATAACCAGTCCAAAACCTTCTTTAGTCGAAGGCTGCATAATGACAGTAGCAGCGCGCTGCAGGGCATTTATCTCAATATTACTGTCCGGCGCCAAATTCAAAATGTGAATGTCCACATCGTTTTTTGTGTCTTCATTAATCTTGTTAAGAATCCTGCAACCCTCCGGATCGTCGGTAGCCGTTCCCCCAGCAATTATCAACTGACATTTTCTCTCCTTCTTCACTTCCCGGTAGACAGCAATAGTCCTGTTGATACCTTTCCAGGGGTCGAATCTCCCGATCTGCGTTATCGTTGGAATTCTGCTGCTGATGTTATACCTATTCAGGACCGCATCTATTTCGCTTTGTGACAGATCTCGATTTTTGTCGGAAAGGGGATCGATAAAGGGTGGTATTATGAATTTGGGCATAGGCCACTGGGATATAACATAATGAGCTGCCGAGAATATCGCAGCATCATAATGTTCTACACAATCCATTATAAAATTTAACAGATTACCGTTATTTGTTAATGAATCTTCTTCTATATCGATATGGCATCTCCATAACCAGATTTCGTCCGGCTTTTTAATGTAATGGGTAAGGCATAGGGGTTGCGGATCATGAATAGTAACTACATCCGGATGATAATCGATTAGGCTTCTATTAAAACTTTCTTCGAGATTATTGAGATATATTTTTTCCATATCAGGGGTAAATTTACCTGCCATGCCCTGTAGAAGGTTGTGCATTCTCTTGGTGCATTCAAAATAAGCTTCATTTCCTCTGATTACTTTCCATTCAGCCTCTATGCCCAGAGTATTCAGAAATGGAACATAGCGAAGGAGCATCTCGGCTACGCCGCCTCCTTGTGCAGTAGCATTGATTTCGAGTAAATTGAGACCCTGCAGCCGGGAAGCGACTTTCAATAAACGATCTATTTTGGTTTGTCCGATAACAGGTATATAATCTTCCGGCTTTGGGCTTGGTAGAGACAGTGCATTCTTTCGCTTACTGTATACGGTCCCATCAGGTAATGGACAAACGCCTTTCTGCATGTCTACCATTATGGTTAGATTAGTTTAAATTAGTTAGTACTGTCAAATATTATCGATGTAGATGAAAGACAATTTAATCTTTTAACGGTTGGGGCGGCTATTTGTCATCCAATGTATAATAATACTGAGGATTAAATTAACTAAGATGGACGATGAAATGGGAAAAGGTATATTCGATGTCAAACAGGCGCATATGATGGACGACCCTGGGCGCGTAAAAGATTTAAGGCCGCTGGAACTTTTAACAGACGTGGTCAAAATAGCCGACGGCGATACCTGCGTGGACTTTGGTAGCGGTACCGGCCTGTTTGCATTACCGATGGCAGAACTAGTAGGGAGTATGGGTAAGGTTTACGCTGTCGACAAAAGTCAGGAAATGCTGGCGCATATAAAGAAAAAGCATCCTCCGGTGAACCTTCAGTTGGTTCATAGTGATGTCAAACGAACAGGATTAGACAGCCAGATAGCCGATATATGTCTATTATCTTGCATACTGCATGAGATAAATGAGCCTGAAAATCTAATTGCCGAGGCGTTTCGTCTTCTTAAACCTATCGGCAAATTGGTCATTGTTGAATGGAAAGCGGAACTTGATAAGCCGGGACCACCGAGGAAAAGACGTATCCCGAAGGAACAAATTATACAATTATTTGATCAAAATGGTTTAACTCTGGCGAGTTACTTGAATTGGTCCCCAAATCATTATGTAGCTGTAGGTAATATCAAGAAATAACAGCAGCGGTAGGATTGAATCCACGACTAACGGCTGCGTGTACGGGGAACTACAATCAGTATGGCCAGGAGTATTACCGCGGGGACACCGCCGGCTATGCCTAAAGCTAAGGAGACACCGAGAGCACCGGCCATAGAACCGGTAATAAGGCTGAATGAAGGACCAAGGCCAAAGGCCACTTCCCTTAATGACATTACCCTTCCTCGTACCTGGTCCGGGATCATCTCTTGAATCAACGTATTATTTAAAACCTCATATATGGTACCTGCCCCACCGATAATAATAATCAGCAATATAGATAAGAGATAGGCAGGAAGGAAACCGAAAGCTATAAGGCTTACCCCTTGAATAATTCCTGCCAATATCAGTAAAAATGCCTTACGACGCAGGTTAATACGAGAAGCAAGAATCAAGATAGCTATTGCAGACCCGGCTCCCGGAGCAGCATTCATAATTCCGTACAGGTCGGCACCTATTTGTAAAACATTGGTAGCGTAGTAGGGAAGCAGGCCGGTATATGAGTTGTTGATAAAGAAAGGTATGAGGTAAAGAAGAACCTGAGTAAGGATGATTTTATTTTTCCAGATGTAATGGATCCCCTCCATGAAATTACTGATATGAGACTCCTTCTTTGATTCAGATTGTTTCTCAGTAGAATGAATTTTGCTCACACAAAAGATTGCCAGGATGGCCCCTACGGCCTTTAGCCCCAGAACCGGCGTGGTGCCGAATAAAGCAATGATAAGGCCAGCCAGAGGGGCTCCTACTATTCTGGAAACCATAACTGCCGCATTATCGAGTGTGATAGCATTAAGGTAGTGCTCCTTTTTAACCAGGTTAGGTAATAAGGACGAGCGTGCAGGATGGTTGAAACTGGTAGCAATGCCCATTAGAGTTGTATAGAGTAAAAGATGCCAGGGCTGTATCAAGTTGGCATGCACTAAAGCAGCCAGTGTTATTGAAAGTACGGCTGCAGCAAGTAAAGTATAATTCAACAGATTACGTCTATTAACACGATCAGCTATAATACCACCCATAAAAGCAAAGATTATCCTGGGTAAAAATCGAAGTGTAACCATAAGGGTTCCCATAAAAGGGGAATGTGTCATCTCATTGATCAACCATAACAGGGCAGTCATCTCCATCCATTCTCCCAGATGTTCCGACCAGGAGCTTAGCCACAGGAAGCGATAATCTCTGTACAGAAACATGGAGGTAAAAGTGCGGGTAATAAAGTTGTTGTCCTTTCCAGGAATCATCGGATCATTGGACATGGGCAATATCCTTCTGTTTGTTCGTTTTGGCTACAGGAATTGTAATACGGCTTCAAAGGCCAGATAGATACATTGTGAGCTACGCAATAATACCTAAAAAAGCCGATAAGAACAACTGATGTGTAGCCGAGTTAGTATAACTTTTTATAGTCCGATTGATAGAATTTCAATCTGTTATATATTGACGTCAAGTGTGTGTCTTCTGAATAAAGGCACCGGAACTGCAAATTCGGTAAACAGGCCCGGCAAACAGTACTGTAGTAAAAGCCCAGAGCATTTCCTCTATGGGAACGCCGAGAAACCCGATACCGAACGTGGTATCAAGATTCCACCAGGCTTGCATCAAACCAGGGAAAATTGGGAAAACAAGTAATACGTAGAATAGCCAGAATAAAAATCCGCAAATTGTAGCAGCGGGGACTATTACCGATATAATTTTCCATTTACCATATAACATTAATCCAGAAGGGATTATAACAGCTAATAGCAGAGCGTGGATGGGATATAATCTGAGTACTGAGACCAGAAATATCATAAGCAAAAAACCCAAAACGCAAACAGCTAATATTCTAAGAAGAGCTTTACCGTTAACTCGTGGCAATGCTGCGAAGCCTGTTTTTAAAGCTATGCTTTCGAATAAACCGGCTGAAATACCGGCCATCGCAAAAGTGATTAAAAGGTCCTCAATTCCGAAATTCCAGTTCCTGTAGGATATGTGAACTAAAAAGAGCGGCCTCCAATAGCTGGGTATAAGCCAGAACTCTGCTACAGGGCCGGCCAGGGCAAGCATAAGACTGGTCCATAAAATAGCCGGTCGACTACGGGGTAAAAAAATGAAAAGGATTACCCAGATAATAATAAAAGTGGCTGTTATGATAATATAGGCATAAGAATACATATCGTTGTCTTAAATCACCAGGATTGTTTTACAAAGATTATAGCATTTCTTAATCCAGCATTGACCATGGACCGGCAGGTCCATTTTACTTGTTATATGTTATACTCATACTTCAAAGGGAAAAGATATGCCCAAAGAAGTCAAAATTGCCGGGCTACGGTTAGTCATTGCATTGTTGGTAGCTTTGATAATAACGGCACTATTCACTGCGGGACCAATCGCGGCCGGCTGACCGGTTAGTGAATTTGAGCTGACCGTGGATGTTAGCCAGGCTGGTGGTATTGTTGAAATAAATCAGACTATTCCGAATTCTTACCCTGCTACCTTCACATTTACCGATAATGAGTCCATCCGCCTTGAGGCGATACCTCCTCAAGGTTATTACTTCACGAACTGGAGTGGAGACATATCCAATACTAATAATCCTATTATTATGATGATGGACTGTAATAAGAGTATAACTGCTAACTTCGATCCGATAATATATAACCTGACAATCAACATTAACGGAAATGGTTCAATTAGTCCTGCGGAAGGTAAGCACAGCTATCCCGAGGGAACCGTGGTCAGTATATCGGCAACTCCGGATGAGAGCTGGCATTTCGATAGTTGGACCGGTGATATATACGAGCAGGATGTACCCCACGTTTTATTGATAATGGACTCCGATAAGACCGTTACTGCAAATTTCTTAGAGATTAAGCTTGCCTGGTGGTTCATTACAGGCATAATTGCAGGTATCCTGGCCATCGCAGCGGTTGTTTGGTTGCTGGTCAAAAAACGCGCTGCTCTATATCGTATAGTTTTAAAGCACTGCAGCGTTTTGAAATAGGGAAAATAATATCAGCGGCAGGATTTGCACGGGTACCAGACCTGAGATTATAGCAGCCAGAATTTATATTATGTGTATGGACATGATTGGCAGCCGGATGACGTCTAATAACTAATTGCCAATTTCTGAAGATTTGATTTCGTACTTAATTAACCCTTTATCATACTCGTTGGTGGCTTGTTTCAAAAATTTCATGCTTTCCGATAGAGTCAATTCAGCTTGTCCAAAATAGCGGTCGTTTCCTGTAAGTGCGTACTGTTTTATCAAAGCAGAAGCTTTTGCCCTTTGATTTATAGCAGAGAATGTCGAATTTTGTAAATTAACGAGTTTTGAGGGAGCTTCCAGTTCACCCACTTTGGAAGCAAGAACTATTAATTTGGCTTCAAAATAATTGCATTTATTAACAACTTGTGACTTATTTTCTGCCTGACTAACTTGTTCATACCACTCATTCCATTCATCGTTTATCTGTTCCAGTTCTACGGTTAAAGGATGAAGTTTTTTATAAAACATAACCGCTTTATCTCTTTCAGCAGCAGATACCTGGACTTTCTCGGCACAGCCTGTTAGAGACATGCCCAAAATTAATATAAGAATTAATATAAACGTTACGGGATGATATTGTTCTATCTTTTCTCTCACTCTTCCCTCGACCCGTCCAGTTGATTGAGAATATTCACTGATTTTAATTTTTTAGCTTATTTGATGCGACAATATATATAACGTAAATTCCTACAATTTTGTTAATAAAAGAATGTAGTACATTAGTAATATGCATAATACATTTCTTCAGTTTTCAGTTAATGGAGTAGCTTTTAAATATGTTATTCTTGCCTGACAGGTATCGGGCTATTATGATTTGCCGGCCCTTCAACAATTGGGAAATAAAGTGGTACACTTATTGGAAACGAACCACTGTCAGATAGCCCGAGGAGGAAAATAATATTGGATCAGACAATACTTGGACGTACCGGGCTAAAGGTTTCCAAAATGGGCATTGGCTGCGGCGGACCAAGCAGGCTGGGTTTAAAAACAGGCAAAACCGAAGCAGATTCCATTAACCTTATTAGACATGGCATAGATGCCGGAATTAATTTTATCGATACGGCTAAGTCCTATGGCACCGAGGCGATTGTGGGCGAAGCTATAAAAAGTGCCGGTCGAATGAATTTGGTATTATCAACCAAAGTAGGTTCAATTGGAATTACTCCGGTAAACTTGGAGAGTAGCCTTGAAAATAGCTTACGGGAACTTAAAACCGATTATATCGATGTCTTTAACCTTCATGGGGTAGCTCCGGATAATTATAATTATATAATTACAGAAATTTTTCCAGTTCTTCAAAAAGTACGTGAACAGGGTAAAATACGTTTTATCGGTATTACTGAAAGCGGAATGAAAGACACTCAGCACAAAATGCTGCAAAGGGCCTTGCAGGATAATTTTTGGGATACTGTGATGGTGGGTTTTAATATAATTAATCAATCCGCCCGTGAGCGCGTCTTAATGAAGGCATTGAAAAAAAATATTGGCATTATTAATATGTATGCCGTTCGGACTGCTCTTAGTAATCCGGAACACCTCAAAAATGTTATTCGAGAATTAATAGAAAAGGAAGAAATAAGCTCTTCAAATATTGACGGAGATAATCCGCTTAATTTTCTTATTCATGACGGTGGGGCAACAACTATTATAGATGCGGCGTACCGTTTCAGCCGCTATGAACCTGGAATCCACGTGGTTCTTTCTGGAACAGGTAACCTTGATCATTTAAAGGCAAATATAGAAAGCTTTTATCGCCCTCCACTTCCACAAGACGATGTTGAGAAATTGAAATATATTTTTCGAAATGTCGATTCTGTTTTGGGAGATTAATTGTTTGCAGTTTAACTATCGGAAGTGGCCGTTATTCCCTATATTTCTGTCGATACCGGAAAAGTTAAGCCGCGATATTCTTATTAATCGAATTCTATAGGCTTATGGTTTATGTACATAAAAAAGGGGGAACCATACAGGTTCCCCCTTTTCAAACGTGGTTTTAATCTTCAGATGAAACTTCAGACGTTTCTCCAGTTAACTAGCGGCAGTAGTACCCATCTGCGCCGCCACTACTCTGACAATATCCGTAGCAATTATAGTCTCCATCCTGGTCTTCGTCCAGAGCCATGGCTGAACCTCCTATTAGCAGCATTAACATAACTGCCAGTGACGCCCCGATAGTTAGTTTCTTCATGTCTTTAGTACTCCTTTCCTTTTAAATTTCAGAGGTCATAATGAAAAAGACACGTTTATATTACAGTTAATTCTCGGCTAATTCATTACAACAGAATTATTAATTCATTAAGTAATCATAAGAAATATAGATTAATATTAGCCATCTATCTCCTTTTATGGCTTCCAGGACATTATAGCAACCTGCTGACTGATATTTTGGTCAATAAAAGAAGCCTATCCAATTATGCTTTTGGGACTTGTTGCAAAACTAATATGAATATCAAGGGTATGTAATCGGTGCTACTTTAAGGATCTATAAATTTTATAACGAATTCCTCGATTTTGTTTGGCTGCGTTGGTTAATTTATTCAGTACAACAGTTATTGCAGCTAGTATATGCCAAACGGATGTATTCGCATTAATACCTTCATCAATTACATTTCCATATTTGTTAATAGAGCCTAACCTGCTAGTCATTCTTTTTACCTCTTTTTATAACTTGCTTAGGTTATAATTAAAAGATAGCTTTATATTAAAGTTAATTCGCAGCTGATTCATTACAACAGAATTATTAATTCATTAAATAATTATAAGAAGTATGAATTAATATTATCCGCCGTCCTATATCTCTTACGGCCATCCATTATATCCTCACATCAAGCTCTATCAACCCTGACATTAATTGAAAAACCAATAAACATTTAATATACATAGTGTTGTTTTAATATCTATTTTGTAAACAAAATTATTGGAATTTACGTTGTAATTTATATATATCTTCTAATGAAATAAGAAAAAAGCAAGTTGGTACGGAGGTCGAATTATGAAGGGGAAAGAAATCATAATATCGCAGTCAAAAAAGAGTAATATTGTGCATACTGATACTCCTTTGTACATTCGCGAGTTGGAAGCGATAGTGGCTTGTAATCAGAGTGATGGTTATCTAAAGAAGTGGGCAGAAGAAAGACTGGAAGAAATGCATTGCAAGATTAAACACATTGCCCCACAAACCAAAATCTTTGTCGCGGTATAAAAAATCAGCGGCAGGATTTGAACCTAAGACCAAGGGGCTTGTGAGTTCCAGTTTCGCTTAGATATTTTATAATTTAGCTATCTTCTCTCTTAATTTCTGACTGCTTCTTGACCCACCGGAATTTTCAATTTGGTACATAATTAGGGCTATTATTATTGGTCTGTCTTTCAATAAATTTGGATGTTAGGTGGCATAACTATTTGCGGATAGCTTGCCAAGCATCTATCACTTCATTCGAATTAGCGACGACACCGAAAGCTGTATTTATATCTGCAAGTCCTGCCTCATGTTCACGTTTGCTCCAAGCGGCTACACAATCTTCAACCATTACAACATAATAGTCATTCATAAAGCCATCTCTAGCTGTTGATTGTACACAAGTGTTAGTGGTAACGCCGGTCAGCACTATTGTCTTGATGCCAATACTCCTCAGAATCAAATCTAAGTTAGTACCAATAAATGCACTATGCCGATATTTAATTACAACGCAGTCTTCTGGTTCCGGTGAAATCTGATAGAACTCGGCCCCCCAAGTACCGGGGCGAACCTGCTCTGTATAATCCACTCCAAGAAGTCGGTGACGTGTTTTAAAAACCGGCGAATCAGTCCACTTACTATATTCGCTTTTGATAAAGATAACTGGTATACCCAGCTTTCTAGCTTGCAATGCAATATATTTCACCTTCGGTACGATCTTTTGAACGGTAAAAATATCATTATCACCTTCATTAACAGCAACATGATGTTTGCC
>CAZEAR010000065.1:0-10727 GCA_964510365.1 uncultured Dehalococcoidales bacterium
GGGCAAATGCCTCCCGGCAGAGTTCCTCGACCTTATCGCCGATAACGACGGCGGACAGTTCGACATTGCGGGCTTTAGCCAGCTCCGCGCCGACACCGAGCAATTCCCAGGACACTTCAGCGGGGATACCTTCGGTCTGTTCCACGAAAACCCATACCCCTTTGAACTGTTTGATATATGCCAGGATGTCAGCTTCTTCCGCGGTTAATTCTTCCTCTGCGGCTTCTGCGGGTTTCTTCTGCGCCTCCAGCTCGGCAAGGACCTTCAACTCTTCTGGGGTGAAATAGAGTTCGATGGCATCGGCAGGACAGATCTTGATGCATTTCTTACAGCCGATGCATTTTTCCGGGTAGATTATCGGCTCCCCTTTGTCGTTCATTTCAATGGCATCTTTGGGACAGGAGCTTTGACAGCGGGCGCCGCAGGCGATACATTTGCCGGGGATCAGCCGGGCTACGCCCCTGGGCTTCTTAATTTTCTTTTCGTCTGCCATAATGCTTTCTTCAGTAGTTATACGGTATATCAAATAAAGAGGAGGTCTTTCTCCACGAGTCTATTGATTAACAAATTAGCCGCTTTCTCAGGTTCGTTTATGCCGTCACCGAGTATCTCACCCTTGGCCCTTTCCGGAGAGAAAATTTTTCGGACCTGAGTGGCCGAACCTTTAAGGCCGATGGTTTCCAGGTCGAGTTTCATCTCGTTGTTGTCCCAGAGAGTGATTTCCGCATCCTCGGCCATTAACCGCATCGGGACCGTGGGGTAGCGGGGATTGTTTATCTCACGTACTACGGTAAGCACGGCAGGTAACGGTGCTTCCACTATTTCATGCCGTCCCTCCAGCTTCCGTTTGGCTTTTACCCTCCTGGTCTTCAGATCGATATTTTCGATAAGGTCGATCAAAGTGAGCTGAGCATAATTCAGGCGGGTAGCGATTCCCGGTCCTACCTGGGCTGTATCACCGTCGATGGTCTGCCTGCCGCAGATAACAGCCACTACTTCTTCCTTCTGGTCTAACCTTCTGATTGCTTCGGACAGTACCTTGCTGGTCGCCAGGGTATCGGCACCGCCGAAGGCGCGGTCGCTTAATAATACGGCCTCATCCGCTCCCAAGGCCAGACATTGTTTCAGAGTAACCTCGGCATTGGGAGGCCCCATGGAAATCACCGTCAAGCGGAAACCGTATCTGTCTTTTAATCTGAGGCTCTCTTCCAGGGCATGAGTATCGTATGGGTTCATGATAAAGGGGACACCTTCTCTAACCAAATTGCCAGTAACTGGGTCTATTTTAACCTGGGTGGTATCCGGGACCTGCTTGACACATGCGACTACCTGCATTTACTGAGCCTTTCAAAAAAAATCACTACAGGGTTTTGTGGTGAAACCATGTAGCAAAATGGTAATAATGAGTCAAAGAAGATTAATTATAACCAGCATTGTACCTAATTTGAATGGTAAAATGCAAGTCCGGCTTTATCGCCGGATTATTTCGGGATGTTGGAGATATCGCTCCGGATTTGTTAAATTATGTAATAAGAATATGTCTTAAAAAAACATATTCTCCTCGTTTGACACGTATGTAATCCCGGTGCTAAAATTTAAATTGGTTCTTATTAGTTGCACTTACTCTGATGGTATTAGTGTAAGGTTCATGCTGATTTGCGGAACCTATTTTTTTTGTGCAATTCACGACTATACGATATTCAGAAATTTTGAATGCGGTTAGTGTATGTCGGACAATACGGCGGTGTCTATCCTTTAGCTGCCTGTACAAAGGGTCTGATCGATGGAAAGTGCGGTGGGCTAAGGATGAAAGGTGTAAGATCGAGGCTAAAACGGAAGTCCGGGTGTCCTTAAAGGAGGTAGTTGTAATATGAGTCTTCGTGACGCATTGAAAAATGGAAAATTTGTGGTAACGGCGGAAGTCGGTCCGGCTAAAGGTACCGATGTGAAAGAATTCCTGGAGAATGCCGAATTGCTCAGGGGCAGAGTAACTGCGGTAAATGTGACCGATCAACAAAGCGCTGTTATGAGACTGAGTTCCATAGCCGGCTGTATATTACTCAAGGAAAAGGGACTGGAGCCGGTTCTCCAGATGACCTGCCGCGACCGTAACCGCATTGCACTGCAATCGGATTTACTTACTGCCTCTGTGCTCGGTTTCGAAAATGTCCTTTGCCTTACCGGTGATTATGTTACTCTGGGAGATCACCCGCATGCCAAACCTGTATTCGACCTTGATTCAGTTTCTCTGCTTTATGCAGCCAGGGAGCTGGAGAGGGGAAAGGATTTATCCGGTAATGAATTGAAGGGCGCTCCCAAATTTTTGCTGGGAGCATGTGTTACTCCCGGGGCTGATCCGCTGGAACCGCAGCTTCTGAAACTGGAGCGGAAGGTCAAAGCGGGCGCCGAATTTATTCAAACGCAGGCTATTTATGAGCCCGGCAAATTTGAAGCGTTTATGAAGGAAGCGAAGAAATTTAATGTACCCATAATGGTCGGTATAGTCCTCCTCAGATCGGCGGCAATGGCCCGCTTCATGAATAAAAATGTCGCCGGTATCCATGTACCGGACGCTCTGATCGATGAAATAGATAAAGCTGAGGATAAAGCCAAGAAGGGTATTGAGATTGCGGCTCGTATTATCAATGAAACGAAGGGTATGTGCCAGGGGACACACATAATGGCGATAGGCCTGGAGCATCGGGTGCCTGCTATCCTGGATGCTGCAGGACTGTAAAGAAGAATTATGTTTTGGGTTTCTTTGCTTTAATTCTTTCTAAAGCTTCAGCGGCAGAAGTACGGACCCACCAGTCTTTATCTTTTAGAGCTTTTTGCAGAGCCGGTATGGCTGCTTTGGCTTCCGGCCCAAACCACATAAGTGCAGTGGCAGCTTCCGCACGTGTTTCCGATTTTTTGTTTTCCAGTTCTTTTATGTGTTCTTGAATCTCTTTTTGAGACATTCTATCCAGTTCCTTTCTTCTTGGCTGTTTTACTTTCCTGCTTGAGCCTTTTCTTCTCCAGCTTGAGCTTTTCTCTATCGGTGTTGCCGACACTTTCGCCTTCCGTATTATCGGTGGTTTGGGCTGCAACCTGCGGTTCGACTTTCCTTTTATGGATTTTTTCGATAATTAACATGCTCAGGTAGCGCCCGAAATAACCGATGAATCCGGCTGCAAGAGCCAGTCCAATCCATTTTAATATGTCCAGCGGTTGTATATCCATAATAACCTGATCGGTAATGAATGTTTACCGTCCGGATATTTCAATAATGCCGATATTATAGCAAATCTAACCAAGATATAAGCAGTCACATATCACGTTTTACAAGCCGGTATACCGTCTATTATCTGATATAACTATATTTGATGTTATAGATACGGATTTTTGTACCTGTTTTAATTCTCCTCCTTTTCGACTTCAATGGTGCATTCAGTTACCAGGGCGGCGAATGCTGCTACTGCGGCTAATACAGGGGCTGCCAGTACAGTGGCAACCGCCAGAGGTGCCCCCACAGTCAACGGGATATCTATCAGAGGCCTGTCGTCATGTATTAAACGTACTCTCCTGACATTACCCTGGCGTATAAGTTCCTTAACTTTCTCAACCAGGTCGCTGCCGGAAACGGTAAACCTCTCTTTTTTGGTCATCTCTGCGCTCCTTTAATATCTATTCCGATAGCCATTACCTAATTCGTCTGGGCTTTCTCAGTCCGCAGTCTCATTTGTGAGCTGATAAGAGAGCCAATGCCGAAAAGAACTGTAGCCAGCGATACGATAAAACCAACTACAGGTATCCATTTCAGCAAAGCCAGAATCGCAAGACCTATGGCAAGCGCTGCGATAAGCATGCCTTTGGATTCTACTTCTCTGGAGCGCGTCAGAATCAACCGTCCGATAAGGATGGAAACCGGAATCTGGCTCAGGTAGATTGCTATTCCATAGAGTGCCAGCGTAATTAAAGCTATAGGAATACCGATTACGGTAAAGCATACTATGATAGCGGCGATAGGGGTAATAAATAGGATGAGGGCACCCCAGCCGAGACTCTGCCAGGGATGGGACTGTATCGATTTCGCCATTGCCGAAATTTTGCGGGGTGTGATGACAATGAGGACTATCCCGATAACCAGAATCATCAGGAATCCCAGTACTTTCCCTCCTATTATGGCAAAGACACCCTTTTTAGCCGGTTCTTTTACCTCCGGTATCTTTTGATTGGTAGCCCCTTTAATCTGCGCTCCGGATTGAATATCGGCCTTGTTTCCACTGGTATAAGTCAGATTTCCCTGGATATTAGCTGATGATGTTATGGTTAATTTATCAACCTCCATATCAACATTTCCACCTATACCGTTGCTTATGGTGATTTGACCTCCGCCGCCTTTGATGTCTCCGGCTACATTCCCATCGATACGGGCAGTTCCGGCACCCATGACGATATCACCGCCGATATTTGCTTTACTGGCTATGTTTAAGTTAGAACCGAAAGCGAATAAGTCACCGTTAACATTGCCGTTTACTTTTAGAAAATTTCCTGCTATGCGGGCAGCATGGGCGACCTCGCCATTGATAGTGACTTCCTGGGCGGCAGCGAGTAAGCTGCCTTTTATTTGACCGTTAATGATGATAGTTTGTCCGGCTGCCCAGACGTCGCCATTGACGGTACCGTCGATAATGATGCTGCCTCCTGCGACATACAAATCGTCATTAACTACCTCTCCGCTGGAGACGGTGACGCTATCGCTGCTGCGGAAATCGGCCGCCATTACAGGGACTGCGGTGAAAGATAATAACAGGATTGCAATTAGAATGACCGATAAGGCACTGAAAGAATGTCTTAACATATTGACCTCCTCTTATAGTTATTTGTCGTAGCAATAGTATCGTGATTAATGAGCGGTGACGTAATGAAATGAAATGTACATTGAATTTGATGTTTATGTTGACAATATCATGTAAGAAAAGAACTGTCAATAATGAAAAGAAAAATACTTGACAAAATTATTTTAGTTCTGTATAATCAGTTATGTCTGAAAAATCAGTATAATATGATTATAAGGAGTGGTTAGAATGACGGCAAAACAAAAGAAAGAATCAGGCTGCGCGTCAGTACCAATGACCTGCTGCAAGGTTGAGGCTTTAATAAGCATAGATGATAGGGGGCAAATGGTATTGCCCAAGGAACTGAGGGATAGAGCGGAAATTAAAGCCGGTGATAAACTGGCGGTAACCAGCTGGGAAAAAGATGGAAAGGTATGTTGCATCATCTTGACCAAGGCTGAAGAGCTGGTGGATATGGTTAAGGCCACTCTCGGTCCGGTGATTAAGGATATCCAGTAGATAATACTATAGATATTAAAAAAATATAACAAAGGGGGATTTAAAATGAAAAAAGAGGAGATAAGGAAAGCTGTGAGGGAAAACTACGGGAACATAGCTGTTCAGAGGACTTCATGCTGCGGTCCTGCCGGTGACAGCGGCTGTAATAGTCAGGATACCATCAGTAAAATAGTCGGCTATTCGGATTCCGAGCTTGAATCGATTCCTGATGCCGCTAATTTAGGACTTGGCTGCGGGAATCCGACCGCACTGGCTTCTCTTAAACAAGGGGAGACGGTACTGGACCTGGGATCCGGTGCCGGGATCGACTGCTTCCTGGCTGCCGGCAAAGTTGGTGATAGCGGACGGGTTATCGGTGTTGATATGACATCCCAGATGCTGGAAAAGGCCAGGGAAAATGCAGCAAAGGCCGGCCTTAAGAATGTAGAATTCAGGCTTGGAGAGATAGAGAACCTGCCGGTAGCCGATGGTTCTGTCGATGTTGTGATTTCCAACTGTGTGATTAACCTGTCACCGGAAAAGGATCGAGTTTTTAAAGAAGCTTTCCGCGTGCTGAAACCCGGTGGCAGAGTAATGATCTCGGATATGGTATTGCTGAAAGAACTTCCCGATGCTGTTAAAAATTCAATTGCAGCCTATGTTGGCTGTATTGCCGGGGCCGATACCAAGCATGATTATTTGGGATACATTAAATCTGCCGGTTTTGAACAGATTGAAATTCTTTCGGAAATATCGGCCAGGGGGATGTATGATGGAGCTGCTGCAAAAACGGTTATCCAGAATCTAGGCCTATCAATGGAAACTGTGGAAGAGGCGGCTGACTCTTTAGTAAGCATGGCGATTAGCGCAGTCAAACCGGAATAGAGGGCGATAAGGAAACGTAATCTATCAAGATAGAGGATTGGACCAAAAAAAATATATGTAGTGGGATTATGTAGTAAAATACCCGTGAAAAAATAAACATTTATCGATACAGGATAATATCTGAACGATAGTACGATAAAAAATATGAAATAAGTTCCAATGGTATATCCAGGTAAAATGTCAGTATGCCGCGGTTTTATACCGTCATATATATCGTACCCTGTAACGTGGCTGTCAGGATTTTTTTGCGGGATTTTACTACTGTCAATATGTCTGGCGTGTTCGCCCTCCCGAGGCGAGATAAAGCCTCTTCGGTATAATGTAGGTTTTACGATTTATGACTTGAATTATATCGATGAAGATGGAGCGGAAGAAGTACTTACCATGGCAGTGTGGTATCCTACTGCCGAAGAGGCTAGCCTTTATACCTATAATAATGATTTCACCAGCTATGTGGCCTATAATGCAGTACCTGATAAGAATCACGGACCATATCCGCTGATAGTTTATAATCATGGCGCTTATGCCAGTGCAATACGGTCTTTAGCTTTTACCGAACATCTTGCCAGTGAGGGCTTTGTTGTTGCTTCCTGTGACTATGTCGATACGATTCCTTTTGAGTTTGCTGTACAAGTCGCCTTCGATAGGACCAGGGGGAAGGAGGGTGTTGTCGATGCCAAGGTTGTGCTGGATGCATTGGACTATTTATTGGAAGCCATGAAAAACAGGGAGGTCGTTTTCTCATATTTAGAGAAATTCCGCCTTAAGAAAGCGGTTTTTGTAATAGATTCCATGCTGGAATTGAATAGGGATAAAAGTTCTTTATTGTATACCGTTATCGATGAGGATAATATCGGTATGTCAGGTCATTCCCTGGGTGGGCTGACTACCCTGGGACTTATCGGCAAACACCCGGAAAAAAGGATGAAGGACGAAAGAATTAAAGCCGCATTAACATTATCGTCTCCGGCATATCCTTTTGAAACCGATGACGGTAGTATCGATGTTCCGATTATGATCATTCACGGCGACCTGGATTTACCCGTGTTAAGGCCCGATATTTTGAGAAGGATTATTTATGATTTTGCTGAACCTCCCAAGTTTTACATAGTTGTTAAATCATGCAGTCACTTTGCAGAAAGTAATGTTTCATGTAGCAGTTACGACACCATATTGGAATGCAGAAACAATGATGTACAGATAATGACTATAAATAAATATGCGGCAGCTTTTTTTAAGAGATATTTAAGTCATGATCGTGAAGCAGAAAAGATATTAAAGAGTACCGATGCCGCACTGGATCTATATGAATATGAGCTGGAATAATTTAATATATAAATGGCGGATGTACGGTAATATGAATTATATCCGTCTGATAACAGTCATTATCATCCTGGTTGTTGTTACCAGTTGTGTTCAGGCACCGGCACCAACTCCAGTGCCAGAGCCAGCACCCACACCAGATATTAAGCCTGATTCAATTAGCCCACCTGTTGCGGACGATAAGGATTTGATGCCTGATGTTGATATACCTATTATTGATGCCCACAGTCAATTCTGCCCCGAAAATATCGATCAGGTAGTACCGCTGATGGATCTCGGAGGTGTGGCTTGTACTATCTTATCTGCAGGTGTCACATCCAGCAGCGGTGTTGTGAAACCTGAAGAATTGATTTCATTGTCCTTGAACAATCCGGGACGAATTATACCTGCGGTTAAAACCAAGGGGCGCGCATACAACGATAATAGCGAGACCTATTATGAACAGCTCAAATATCAGGTAGAAACTGGCAAGTACGGTGCTATGGCTGAAGTCTTAATGTACCATGCTCAGAAGGGCGTCCAGACCCGCAAGGTGCCGGAAATAATTGTATATCCTGATGATATCAGGGTATCTACTGCCCTGGAATACGCTCTGGACAATAAATGGCCATTTGTGGTTCATATCGAATTTGCAGCTGCGGGAAATCGGCGTGACAAGTTTATGGTAAAACTTGAGGATCTTCTAGTTAAACATCCCCAACACCCTTTTGCTTTAATCCATATGGGGCAGTTAGACCATTCGGAGGCTCGAAGGTTAATTGAAACACACCAAAATATTAACTTTATCACGTCACATTCAAGTCCCATTACTGTCAGTAAATCGAGACAGCCGTGGACTAATTTATTCGACGGCAATAGTCTTTCGGACGATTGGAAGCAGCTTTTTATTGACTATCCGGGCCGTTTTATAATGGGATTTGATATGGTCTGGTATTGGGACTGGGATGAAATCTATTTGCCTCAGATTAAGCTATGGCGAGAAGCAATGGCGGAATTGCCTTTTGAAGTTGCGCATGCATTAGCGCACGGAAACTCGGAACGTTTATGGCATATACCGCCGTTGAAGTAGGCCAGCAAGATATTTTTCAGCTGATCTTATATTGTTCTTCAACTGAAGTGATGAGATTTCATAAATTATCATTTTAGGTATGAGCTTGTTTATCCTGCCTTATATCATTAATTGGCAACGAGCAATAATATTGTGATATGATGCTGATTACTTCGTAATTCAATGAATTTGGAAACACCTCAGCACCAGGAAAAAAGAGGGTCCCGGATAACCAATGTTTCCCTGATTCTCTTATGCATGGTTTTTCAGTCGCTGGCCATGACCGGTGTAGCGCTTTTCCTGCCTTTAATTCGCGGAGACCTGGGATTGTCTTTTGCCGAGGGCGGCTCTATTTCTGCAGCAGAAATATTGGTTTATTCGATTATGCAGATACCCGCCGGCTATCTGGCAGATCGATTCGGCAGAAGACGGATATTTTTTATAGGGATTATCGGCACTACTTTTTTCGGCTGTGTCCTGGGATTTGTTACGGAATACTGGCAAGCTGTTGCCAATCAGGCTGTAACCGGATTCTTTCGTGCTCTTTCTTTTGCACCCGGAGTCGCGCTCTTGACCGATTGGTTTGGCCCGGAGCGAAGGGCGACTGCTATGGCGCTTGTCCTGGTGGGAACATTCACCGGTCAGACGTTAATGAACATTGCAGGCCCTGTACTGGCAGCTAATTTCGATTGGCGTTTTCCGTTCATTGTTTTCTCATCTATCGGAATACTGGCTTCATTTGTTTTTCTACGTTTCGGTGAGTCCAAACCTGTAGTTGAAGCTCAGTCGGATAAACCGGCGAAGCAGGTAAATCTGAAGGAAGCCATGAAAATTTTTCGTTTTCCTGTAATGTGGGTCTGTGGCGTAATACAATATACCAGACTGGCTGTTTTACGTGGCATCGCATTCTGGCTGCCGAGTCTGCTGATCGATGAAAAAGGGCAGGCACTGCAATTGACCGGATTAATAATCGCACTTAGAGGTTTACTGGTTGTATTATCAAGCATGGGGGGCAGTTATTTATCGGATCGGTACAAGAAACCTATTTCTATCATTGGATTTTCACTGATTGTTCTGGCGATAACCACGGTCCTTATGGCTGAAGTGGATAATTTCATACTGCTGATAGGTATCATTATAATAAACGGTTTATTTGTACAGCTTTACTTCGGGCCGCTGTTTGCTGCGCCGGTAGATATATTGGGTTCGCGCATGACCGGTACCACAACCGGATTCAGTAACTTTTTTGCCAATCTGGGAGCATTTACTTTTGTTCTTCTTCTCGGTGCACTTAAAGATATGACCGGCTTGTTTACGACCGGATTTTATGCAATAGGCGGCGTATGTATCATCGGCCTGGTCTTTACTGTTATACTGGGGCAAATGAGGCGGAAAGCTCTGTCATTAGAAATATAATCGGAGGTTTTAAGTGGTTACGGGTACTATCGTTGTGGGATGTTTAACTATCTGTTACGGCCTGATATCGATATTGCATAACAAGGTCGGTCTTTTCTCTTTTATATTTCCGGAGATAGATGACACCATCACCATCATTGTTATCGGAATAGCGCTGGTTGTGATCGCTGTAATATTTCGAATACCTGTAAAAAAGTAGTCCGTATATATTAAACAAACCTTCGAATATGAAGTATCGGTTCGTCCAATTATATTTTGAAACTAAAAAGTCATCAAAATCTATTGAATTGCGGTTGACGATAGGTTAAAATTACGGTCAGAGGAGGCAACAATATGGCAGCTAAGGCATTTGTGCTTATAGAGACGGCAGTGGGAAAAACCAAGGATGTTATCGCTATTCTCCAGAGGACGGATGGGATAAAGACAGTAGATGCCGTGACTGGTCCCTATGATATTATTGCTGTGGTTGAAGAGGATGACTTGAACGCTGTTGGAAGCCTGGTTACTGCAAAGATCCATCCTATCGAAGGAGTTACCAGGACGGTAACCTGTCTCTCGATACGTGTTTCCTAATGATAGTCTTATGGTTATGGATTGTATTTTTTGTAAGATTATAAACGGCGAAATACCTGCTGATATCGTCTTTCAAAATAATGAATTCATAGCTTTTCGAGACATAAATCCGATAGCACCGGTACACGTTCTCATTGTTCCAAAGGTTCATATCGTCTCATTAG
>CAZEAR010000066.1:0-7569 GCA_964510365.1 uncultured Dehalococcoidales bacterium
GCCCCGGACTGGCAGGTTCATTACTGGTCGGCGTAAATTTTGCCAAAGCGATAGCCCTGTCCTGCAATCTCCCCGTTATCGGTATCAATCATCTTGCAGCCCATATTTATGCCAACTGGCTTTCGCATAATCAACCATTGTTTCCATCCCTGTGCTTGATCGCTTCAGGTGGACATAGCGACCTGGTGCTGATGTCCGGACACAATCAATTTAAAAAGATTGGGAGGACAAGAGACGATGCCGCCGGAGAAGCATTTGACAAAGCAGCTAGAATCCTGGAACTGGGATATCCCGGCGGTCCGGTTATCCAATTGGCAGCCGAAGCAGGAGTCCCTTCGCTACGTTTACCCAGAGCATGGTTAAAAGGCAGCGATGATTTCAGTTTCAGCGGGTTGAAGACCGCGCTTCTTCACTTATCTCAATCTCCTGATTATTTAGTCGATTATTCGCTTGCCGATGTAGCCGCCAGCTTTCAACAGGCCATCGTTGATGTCCTGACTCAAAAGACCATACAGGCCGCCAGCAGATTAAAAGTCAAACAGATACTGCTTTCCGGCGGTGTTGCCGCCAATACCGCCCTTAGAGATCAATTCAATAGACAATCACCTATTCCGGTATTGATACCTCCGCCATCTTTATGTACCGATAACGCCGCTATGACAGCATCCTGCGGATATTACACGTTACCCGTAAATGGAACTTTTGACTATAATATCGATGTGGTTCCAAGTCTCAGCATTTAAACCTTACTATACATTCAGTGCAGTTCCGGTAACGGCAATATGTCTTAAATATGTTAATCAGTCCCTGCTGCTGACACGCGGACAAGCTGAATGCCCTCAGGTTTAAGAACTGTCGCCTCATATGATATGTCAGTTGATTCTCTCTTATTCCAGGATAATTGCAGTAAATATCCCTGGCCTTTTTACTCAGATTCCATTCACCTGAAAATCGCCCCCAGGCGAATGTAAAAGGTAACACAATATTGATAATTATTTCCCTGGCCCTTTCCCGCCCCAGAATCGCAGTCTCCTTTTTCTTAGCAACGCCGAAGTCTATATGATTGCTCCAGTATCCGTCATAAAACAGTCTGAAGCCATTCTCAATGTCATGGTACGTAAATTTCTCAGATTGTTTTCTTATCAGACTAAGTATACCGGTTGCCAGACCCTTACGACGATATCTATCTATTAGACAGCCCAGAGCAACCAAACGTCGAATCGGATAATTATCGGGGCGTACCCTGTAACAATTCCAGTCTGTAGATATCATATTATATACTCTCGAGTTCTTTCTCCAGACAGCTTCCAGCGCTTTCACTTCCGGATCCGTAAATACATCATTCCCCTGCTGGAGCCGTTGCGATGGTAACAGTCCCGCAGTGCCGATCAATAATGCCCTCCTGTTAATACTATCCTCAGAGATGAAATTATCGAGTCCTCTATTAATTAATATATTAGCCAACCTTTCGAATTGGGCTTTATTTTTAACATACCCCATTGCCGCGGCGACCCCGAGGAAAATTACTTCATCTGCCTGTCTGCTCATCAATGCAGTATTGAAATGCATCACTCTATCATCGAATCTTTTAATGCCAGCGCAGATGAGCATTTCCTTAAATGTATCGATATCACGGTATTTTGTTACCTCCGGACATGAAATCTTACTTATATCTACAGGTCTGGTACAATCATACAGGACCCGGGATAAACGCTTTAACCGAGAGCCGATAATGACGACCGGAATCGTCCTGCCACATTGAAGCACTGTGCCCGATTTATGATCATTCCACATAGCAACATGGAGAACTACATTATTATATTCAGGATTCAAATTATGACCATGTGCATACCAATCGCTCGACTTTACATGTACTTCGACATCGCCATATACTAGACTGTTTCCGATAGCAAATACACCGTCCTTAAAATCTCCGCCGCCATCGCTGCTGACTCTACCCGGGAATATGACTTTCAGTTTTTCACCGGTATCAGTAGTCAAATTATTTACTAACTGGTACTGCCATATAAAGGCAACAATCCTTTCCGAAACCCCCTCTTTCAACCCATTTACACGTTTACGTGTAACCATATCTAAAAAAAATTTACCTCATTTTGATTCATACTTAAACTTTGAGTTTTCGGCAATTATGTTAAGCAGTGTACTCGACGCTCCCCGCGGCTCATACATACCCAATTCCCATTCACTTATTGTCTGTTGACGAGTCCCCATTTTTTCCGCCAGCTTGGCCTGGGTAAGCCCCAGGTGCCGCCTGAGCTTTTTTATCTTCTTCTTATTCCAGTTGGACTGTTTTTTAGACATATCTACGTTTATTTTACACGTTATAGTGTTGTCAGTCAAATAACCGGACTCGAATTGATGTCCCTTTCTTTACAGTTTCCAAATTATATGTTATCATTTTTAGCAGTCTTGCACTTGGAGTGCTAAATCATTTATTAAGGAGGAAAATGTGTCAACAAAGCTTCAACCTTTAGGAGACAGAATTATCGTTAAACCGACCCAGAGAGAAGAGATAACAAAAGGTGGCATCGTTTTGCCTGATACGGTGCAGGAAAAACCACAAGAGGGCAAAGTTATTGCGGTCGGACCGGGAAAAATGACCGACGATGGAAAACGTATAGCAATGGATATTAAAGTCGGAGATACGGTAATTTATGCTAAGTATGGTGGCAGCGAAATCAAGGAAAATGACGAGGAACTTATAATCTTAAGGGAAAGTGACATTCTGGCTAAGAAGAGCTAGTAAAATTACATATTATTATTTAGGAGGAAATTATTAATGGCAAAACAAATCCTTTATGGTGAGGATGCAAGAAGAGCGCTAAAAGCTGGAATCGATGCACTCACCGATGCAGTAAAAGTAACCTTAGGACCCAAGGGACGTCCGGTGGCTCTGGACAAAAAATTCGGCCCGCCGAGCGTAATAAACGACGGTGTATCTATAGCTAAAGATATAGATTTGCCGGACCCGTTCGAAAATAAGGGTGCACAGTTAGTTAAGGAAGCATCCACAAAAACAAACGACAAATGTGGCGACGGGACTACTACAGCTACCATATTGTCCCAGGCAATCGTTACCGAAGGGTTCAAGAATATCGCCGCAGGGGCCGACGCTATGTCACTCAAAAGAGGCATAGAGAAAGGTGTGGCGGCAATCGTAGATGAGCTCAAGAAAATGGGAGTCCCGGTAACAACAAAAGACCAGGTTGCTCAAGTAGCTACCATATCGGCAGCGGATTCGGAAGTAGGCAACCTTATTGCTGAGGTCATGGAAAAAGTCGGCAAGGACGGTGTGATCACCGTCGAAGAGTCCAAGGGACTTCAATTTGAAACCGATTACGTTGAAGGTATGGAGTTCGACCGTGGTTATATCAGCCCCTATTTCATCACCAATGCAGAACTGATGAAATCAGAACTTGAGGACCCCTATATTTTGATAACGGATAAAAAGATATCGGCTATATCGGATATCCTGCCTGCACTGGAAAAAATATTACAGGTATCGAAGAACCTGGTTATTATCGCCGAAGATATCGAAGGTGAAGCGCTGGCAACCCTGGTCGTTAATAAACTCAGGGGTACTCTCAACTGCCTGGCAGTAAAAGCCCCGGGATTTGGTGACCGGCGCAAAGCCATGCTCGAAGACATAGCCATTCTAACCGGCGGCAAAGTCATCTCCGAGGATGTGGGACGGAAACTGGATTCTACCACAGTAGCCGATCTAGGCCGGGCTCGAAGAGTAGTTGCCGACAAAGACAACACTACTGTAGTTGAAGGTAAAGGTTCGGAAGAAGATATTCAAGCCAGGATCAAACAAA
This sequence comes from uncultured Dehalococcoidales bacterium, assembly GCA_964510365.1. Taxonomy (GTDB): domain Bacteria; phylum Chloroflexota; class Dehalococcoidia; order GIF9; family UBA5629; genus CAZEAR01. The sequence goes on from CAZEAR010000066.1 coordinate 3,840, forward strand.
TCAAGGCTCAGATGGATGAGACCAGTTCCGACTACGATAAAGAAAAGCTTCAGGAAAGATTAGCCAAACTGGCCGGCGGCGTGGCCGTAATCAAAGTCGGCGCTGCCACTGAAGTGGAGCTGAAAGAGAAGAAACACAGGGTTGAAGATGCTTTATCAGCTACCCGAGCAGCAGTAGAAGAAGGCATTCTACCGGGAGGCGGAGTAGCTCTTATTAACGCAATTCCGGCATTAGACAAAATCAAATCTCTGAGTGATGAGCTTACCGGAGTACACATTCTAAAGCATGCCGTTGAAGAACCGGTACGCTGGATAGCCATTAATGCCGGACAGGAAGGATCGGTAGTTGTCGATAAGGTCAAGAGAAGCAAAAAGGGCACCGGATATGATGCAGCGAAGGACGAATACGGAGATATGATTGAAAAAGGTATTATAGATCCGTTGAAAGTTACTAGAACCGCTCTGGAAAATGCATCAAGTATCGCCAATATGATCCTAACAACTGAATCTCTGGTAAGTGATATACCGGAGAAAGAGAAGACACCTCCGATGCCGCCGATGCCTGAATACTAATATACGGAAGAAATATAAATAATAGGGCTATTTTAAAATAGCCCTATTATTTTGTCTTGGCACTTCTACTGTAATCTATTTAGCCAGTATGCTTCTAATTTTTTCCTCGTTTTTTATTGGGCCCACCATAGCCAGATTGAGCCTGTTATTAATTATTAGCTTATTGGCCACACGCTTTAGATCGTTCAATGTAACAGCATCAATTAGAGAAATAACCTCTTCCAGAGTTAATATATTCTCCAGCAATACCTCCTGGATTCCCAGCCAGTTCGCTACACTTCTGGTATCTTCCAAGGCCAACTGTAATCTCCCCTTATTCATCTCTTTGACTCTATTTAATTCGCGTTCCGTTATATCACTTTTTATCAAAGTAAGCTGGTCGAGTATCGCCGTCAGAGCTTCTTCAACCCTCTCCTGATCAATGCCGGCACGAATAATAATCGCTCCTGAATCCTTATAATGTTCGGCGCAACTATTTATCTCATACGCCAGACCACGCTGCTCCCTCATTTCGATGAACAGCCGGCTGCTCATACCTTCTCCTAAAACCGAGTTTAATAAATCGACTAAAAATCTGTCGGGATCAAATAATGATACTCCGTGAATACCCATACATAACTGAACCTGCTCATTATCTTTTCTTTCAAACGAAGACCCGTATGAAAATTGTTCATGAACACTGGGATAACGTGCTGGTTTATCAACGGTATCCCATCCCGCCAGTTCTGTTTCAATAGCAGCCTGTACCTGAGCTTGATTAATATCACCGGCAATGCTGATTACAATATTATTTGGTGAATAATGACTATTGAAATAATCGACGATTTGCTGCCGTTTGAACGAGGAAACTATATCCCTCTTACCGGCAATATCACGACCCAGCGGCAATCCCGGCCATAACAATTCATCCATGAGCATGTCCACACGTTGTACCGGAGAATCCAGGCTCATATTGATCTCTTCTACAATAACCTGCCTCTCCCGGTCAATGTCCATTGGATCAAATTTTGAATTTCGCACCATGTCAGTAAGTACATCGAGAGCCAGAGGCAGATGACGGCTGGCTACCTTACACCAGTAAACTGTTAATTCCTTATCGGTGCCGCCGTTGATTATCCCGCCCACACTTTCAATTGCCTCACTGATATCCTTGGCATTTGGTCGTTTCCCGGTACCTTTAAAACAAAGGTGTTCAATAAAATGCGATATCCCCGCATCGGAATCGGTTTCATAGCATGATCCACAGCCAATGAAAACAGCGACCGATACAGACCTTGTATGTGGCATTTCACAGGTAACAAGTCGAAGCCCATTATCAAGTAAGACTTTTTGAAACATAATTGCATAATTCTACGCTTAGTAAAAAACAGCGTCAATTACAATATATCGCTTCTATTGACAGCCCCTTAAAAGGATGCTACATTTTGGCAATACCACCGCATAGAATTACATACCGAAATACGGAGTTAAATATGCAAAATGAACTAATAAAATACCCATTATATTTTAATAATATTAAACAAACTTACCCCGACATTGAACCAGGCATATCTTTCCTTTCGCGCACCGTTATAGCCGGCAACATTGTTTTCACTTCAGGCCTTGACGGCAGGACTATAGAAACAGGCCGGGTAGCATCCGATGAATTCTACGGCCAATTAGAGACCTGCCTGGATAATATTCGATTTGCCCTGGCAGAAGCAGGTACCTCTATGAACAATCTGTTTAAAATGACCGTTCTGCTGAAGAACATGGATGATATTCCAGTTATGTGGAAAACCATGCTGGAGTATTATCAAAAATATGCGCCCGACCTTATCAAAGAGCCGCCCGCAATAACCATAACAGGGGTGATAGAACTGGCAAAACCGGAATGTCTTATTGAAATCGACGCCATGGCAGTCATCTTAAAAGATGAACCCGGATGGGAAATGAAAAAAAATCCCATGTACATCGGAAGTATTCAACAAACCTACCCCAATATCGATTCTGGATGTCCCTTTCTATCGGAATCCGTAACAGTCGGTAATTTGCTTTTTATATCAGGTATGGATGGCAAGGACCCGCAGACTGGAATAATAAAAACCAACATTTTTGAAGAACAAATGCATATGGCTCTGGACAAAGTCAGAACAGCAATGGATAAAGCAGGCAGCTCAATGAGCAACATTATTAAAACAATGCATTTCCTGACAGGCATAGAATCACTTTTGACTGAATCTAAATTCAAATGGCAAACATATAGCCCCGCTTCAGACCGACTCTGGAAATCGGAACTTGAGTATTATGATAGATATGCACCTTCGCTTCTCGAGGAACTTCCGGCAAGCACATTTCTTAAGGTTCCGTCTTTACCAGATAATAATTCAATGGGGCAGGTAGAAGTTACCGGAGTAGTCTCGAAATTCAGGCCCGGTTGGAAAACCAAAAATTATCCATGTTATCTGGCAAAAAGGGGATTCCCCCGTCACATAGGTGATATAAAGAAATACTATGCTAATTCCGTAGTAGCCGGAAATTTGATATTTCTCTCCGGTGCCTGCCCGTTTGATCCTGTCAGCGGCGGTTTTGAGACTGTTGTCTTTGAAGAACAAATGTGGATCGCCCTGGATAGTTTGAGAGCAGCTATGGAAGAAACCGGCAGTTCGCTGGAGAATCTGGTAAAAACAAATATACTACTTCCCAATCCCGATAATTTGGCCAGTATGCGGAAAATAGAGTTAGAGTATTATCAGAAATATGCTCCATCGCTGGTAGATGAGCCGCCGGCCAGTAGCGTGATACATCTACTGAACTTAGCCACACCTAAACTCCTTATAGAGCTCGATGCCATCGGTTTTCTTCCATCTAAATAATATACGTGATCACTGGCCGAGATCTCAAGATAAATACCGGCTTATGCGCCGCTCGTATTCCATCATTTCCACAATAGCATTATCAGTCAAATAATGCGGTCCCGGGAAAGCAACATAAAAAAAATATATTATTCATTGACAATTGTTTTAACTATACAATAAAAATGATAAAATTTAAGTATAAACCGTAATCTAGACATTTCCCAAACACCGACAGTAGCTTGGAAATAATTATTAAAACTTAAAAAAGAAACAGGCTGCCATTTAACATGGGTTTTAGACCTTCCTAAAGTTGCATACGCC
>CAZEAR010000066.1:7579-10629 GCA_964510365.1 uncultured Dehalococcoidales bacterium
AACTTAAAAAAGTGATAGAATCGGCTTACACCATAGATCCCAAAATTGTAAAACAAATATGTTATTTTGTTGGATGTAAATCTGCAGACCTCAGCTTTATCAGAAAACTACTCACTTATAAACATATTCCGAAGGGCGAGGTCTTTATGATTGAAGGACACTGGTGTGACTATCTCTATTTTGTAATATCCGGTGTTGTCAAGATATACAAGACTTCTTATGATGGCAGGCAGCAGATCTTACATATAGCCCGCTTTGGAGACTCTTTAAACGATGTCTCTACCTTTGATAAGAGTCCGAATGCAGCCAGTATGCTTGCTATGACTCCCGTTTTATTGTATGGCATAAAAAAAACAGATCTCGACACCATACTATTTAAATATCCTAAAGTTGCAGAAAATGCCTGCAGAATTTTAGCGAGCAGAATCCGCCGCGACTCGGATTTAATTGAGGTTATCTCACTTCATCAGGTCGTCAATAGGATCGCCAACGCATTATTAAAATATTTCGGTGATCAAATAGAATTCGGACTCAGATTCACGCAGCAGGATATAGCAGACATGGTAGGAACATCGCGGGAAATGGTTAATAAATCCCTGAAGGAGATGGAGGAAAGAAAAGCTATTAAGATCGAGCGAAATGGAATCATTATCCTTAATAAAGAAATCCTGGAAAAAATAGCCAAATTCTATCCTCTGATGCGGAGGCGGGGGGGAAATCCCGCTTAATTCCAGATCCGATTCTAATCCCAGATTCAGTTTCATCGCTAACTTCTACAACCGAATATACCTATATTTGAAATAATACACCGCTAGATGTATTTACATCGATAAGAAAATGATATACAATTCATACACTTGTTATACTTGATATATTTTGTTTTCAGTCATAGTACAATGTACTTTTTTGAAATAAATCGATAATATTCATATCCTCATCGGTAGTAAACGAATATAAATAGGACAAGCTTGGCATAAGACAAAATCCTGACACTTAATATCTGCCGTAAGACAGCATATAAATTGTAAATATCTGCCTTGCAGAAACGAATCAACTTGATTAAGTAGTATTATCGTACAATAATAAAAAATGGAGGCATCTAAATAATGGAATTCAAAAATCTGTTCTCACCCATCAAAATCGGTCCGGTGGAAATAAAAAACCGATTCGTTCTAGCACCGATGAACGTACACATGGCAAATGCCGATGGAAGCGTTAGTGAGCAGGAGATATGCTACTATGCTGCCAGAGCTAAAGGCGGAGTAGGTTTAATCGTCTATGGATGCGTATTGTCCAGCAGGCGAGCCTGGGAACAACATGGATTAATGATAGATTCGCTCTTTGATCCCGGCAGGCATATTACAGGAGCATGCGATCTCGCAGAAACGATTCACCATTTCGGAGCCAAATCATTTATACAGTTGAGTCCCGGTTTTGGACGGCAACAACGCTATTGGCGCACACCCCTTTACTCTGCTTCCGCAGGTATTCCTTTGGATCCAAAACTGCTGGAGTCGAGTATGCCAGACTGCCTTAAGCCGTTTTCCAATGTCAAAATGCAGAAAATAAAACCCGATTTATCCCCCGTTCCCAGACAGATGAAAATATCGGAGATTAAACAGGATGTCGAGGATTATATTAAAGCTGCTGATCTGGCCTTAATGGCAGGACATGACGGCATCGAAATTCATTCACCTCACGGCTATCTACTTCATCAGTTCTTATCCCCCAAAACGAATAAAAGAACCGACGAGTATGGAGGATCCCATGTTAATAGAGCCAGGTTCCTAACAGAAATAGTTAAGGCCTTAAGGGATGAATTCGGCCCCGATTTGCCGATCTCAGTTCGTCTCAGTGGATCTGAACATGTGGAGGGAGGGATAACTGCTGAAGACATGAGGCAGTATGCCAAGCTGGCGGTGGAAGCCGGAGCTAATTGTATACATTTATCCGACGGGTGTTTTGAAGCTTTCAGCCATTTCTTCCCCACTGCAGAAAACAAACATATCCTGGAAGAACAGGGAGCTAAACTAAGAAGCGCTGTTAATGTACCGATTATTTCCTTCAGCATTCACGATGCAGAATTAGGAGAACAGGCTATCGCAGACGGGCAGACCGATATGATATCAGCCGGCAGGCAATTCTTAGCCGATCCTGACTGGCCCAACAAAGTCAAAGCCGGTAAAATCAAAGAAGTGGTACGATGCGAAAGATGTTTCGCCTGTCTTATGTCACTATACAGGGAAGGAGCAATACGGTGCATGGTGAATCCCAATTTAGGACGGGAAAGATATATGCCGGAGTACTGGCCAACAAAAAGATCAGTCAGGATACCGGAGACCCTCGCCAGGGTACGCGGTATTAAGAAAACACATATAGAGTCATTGAGAACAGGAGCAAAATTCAAAATATTGGATTAGCACGTTCACCATTTCTATATCTATAATAAAAGCCCTGCTGCAACTACTTCATGAGTACAGCAGGGCCTTTTTATGTCTGTCCAATAGATGGGATTAACCTATTCGATCTTATTCCGTAAATATTTAATCAGTAATCTTTCTTATACGGCACAGGTATCTCTTATAGCCGGCACCTCCCCACCCCGAACGTCCCTGAGTACATGCCGGTACCAGATTATTAATACAATAATCCCAAACACCGAAAAAGTTGGGTCCTTTCCCCTCAGATTCAGGCAACCACCAGCTATGCATGGGCGCTACCACACGCGGATGTATAGCCGGTGTGAGAATAGCTTTAAATTTAACTTTTCCCCTTGAATTTTCGATATATACCCATTCCCCATGAATAATACCAAGCTCCGCCGCAGTATCGGGATGTATCTCCACCGTCGGGTCAGGCTCGATTTCACGCAGCCATGGAATTTGGCGGTGTTCCGAGTGGAAAAATGCCTGCACACGCCTCCCGCTGTTCATAATGAGCGGATATTCTTTCCACAGATCAGGCGTCGAAATAGGTCCTTCCTCCGGCTCCTCATAATATGGCAGCGGGTCCAATCCCCATTCCTCTTGCAGTTTAGAATATAGTTCCAC
>CAZEAR010000067.1:0-10620 GCA_964510365.1 uncultured Dehalococcoidales bacterium
TAGAAATACCGATATTCAAGCTATTGGCAAATTCCAGGATAGCAAGCCCGAGAGCCCCGCTTTGGGTTCCCATCGATACATTGCCTGCAGGGGGAAAAACGGAAGAAAAGGTAGCATTCATCTTTACTTCCGCGCTGGTATTAATAACACCCATACAATTGGGACCGAGTAAACGTATACCGTAACTGCGCGCTTTAGTAAGCAGTTGCTCCTGTTTTAACATTCCCTCGGGACCGCTCTCTCCGAAACCAGCCGATATTACTATAACGGCGTGGACACCTTTCCGGCCGCAATCTTCAATAAGTTGCGGAACTGTCGCTGCGGGCGTAATGATCACGGCCAGGTCTACTTGCCCTGGTACATCCAGAATCGAAGGGTATGCCTTAACTGAAGCTACTGCTTCAGCGCTGGGGTTCACGGGATACACCACTCCATTGAACTCCTGCTGAAGCAGGTTATGAAAGAGCTTATTACCGATAGTTCCCGGTCTGCGTGATGCTCCGATAACGGCTATCGAACCTGGTTTTAGAAGTGCTTCCAGTAATTTTGTAGACATTTGCCGAATAATAATGACGGAATGTTTAATAAGACCTTTGAAACCATTATAAGTTAAACTTAATAGCTGAGCAAAATAGAGCATACGGTAAATCGCAAACCAACACTCTACCGCCTATTACCAAATTACCCTCCGGCCTCGAATGTCCGGATGTTGAGGAATGGGCAGATTACCTGAATCATCCAAAACTTTTTTTGTTTTACGAATTAAGCAATGTCGGCATGTCCAGCATATCTCCCCAGGGACTTTTGGTAATATGCATAGCTACAAAGGTACGTGTTCTTACAATGTCCTTTATATTACCGACTGCGTTCTTAACAAAATCATCAAACTCGTACGGAGTGCGGAATATAAAAATCCCTATAATATCAAAATCTCCGGTACAACCACATAGAAAATAGGCGTTCGGGGATTTTGCCAGTACCCGTTCTACGCGTTCGGCAGTACCTACTTTGGCCTCTATACCAACAACGCACATGAAATTAAAACCAAGTTGCTGAGGATTAGGCACCGCCTCTATTCTTACAATGTTTCCATTCAAAAGCCTTTTTACCCGGTTTCGCACCGTCCCTTCTGAAATCCCTAGCCTTCGACCAATCTCCCTGAAGCTCTGCCTGGCATCCGTATGCAGCTCTTTCATTATTTTTAAACTAATTTCATCAATCATTTAAAACCCCCGGTGGCTATAGTGTTGCTTTTATTATATACGCATTATAATAATTTATGCAATGAATATAACAATTATGCGTAATATTAATATATCCATTCGAACTTTTGCGGTCTTTATATAATACGCATATAAGCATAATTATACCTGAGTGTTCTTGACAAACCCTGCTCTCTTGCCATATATTGTTTTTAGACTTACTTATAGTATTCCCCGTTAATTGCATGAGCCCGATATTTAGGTTCTATCAGCATGTTTCCAAAGGAGAGATTATCAGATGTCAGCAAAAAGTGATTTTGACGAACGAATAAAGCCGGATAAAACCGTCATAAAATCGCTGGCTCTTGGCGGTTTACTTGGTGGTGGCGGCGAATGTGCTGTTGATGTTAAAGACGGAAAGGTAGTTAGAATCAGACCGCTGCGATACGACTGGAAATACGAGCGGCAGGACTTAAATCCCTGGAAGATTACCAGGAACGGCAAGGATTATGAGCCGCTGTTTAAATCAATGCCTTCGCCCTTCTCACTAGCTTATAAAAAAAGGACCTTCTCACCCAACCGGATTAAGTACCCTCTGAAGAGAGTTGATTGGGACCCTAATGGTGAGAGGAATCCGCAGAACCGGGGTAAGAGCAAGTATCAGAGAATATCGTGGGAAGAGGCTTCCACGATACTGGCTAATGAGATAAAAAGAGTACATAGAGAATACGGGCCTTTGGCCATACTGGTGCAGGGAGATGGACATGGTGAGTGCAAGACCATACACACGCCTCATGGTCACTCCGGAAGACTCTTCGAAATGTTAGGAGGCTTCACCCAGCAGGTAAGAAATCCGGATAGCTGGGAAGGGTGGTATTGGGGTTCCAAACATGTGTGGGGACAAGGTATTCAGGGGATGTATGATCCGGCCAAAAATATCGTCAAGGACATGACCGAGCACTGTGATATGGTATTATTCTGGGGGGGTGATCCGGAAACAACTCCCTGGGGATTCACCGGCCAGTGCGCTACCCGCTTATGCTTTTTCTGGACGCAGGTCGGCATAAAACAGGTATATATCTGCCCCGACCTTAATTATGGTGCCGCCGTACATGCTGATAAGTGGATACCTATATTGCCCAACACAGATGCTGCGTTGCAACTGGCCATTATTTATATGTGGGTAACTGAAGGTACCTATGACAAAGAATACGTAAAGACTCATACGGTAGGAATGGACAAGGTTGAGGATTACGTCTTAGGTAAGGAAGACGGTATTCCCAAGACACCGGAATGGGCTTCCCAGAAATGCGGAGTACCGGAATGGACTATTAAAGCACTGGCCAGGGAGTTTGCAGCCAAGACAACTTCGATCGCCCACTATTTTGGTGGCTCTTTCGTACGTGGCCCGTTTTCCCATGAGCCGGGCAGACTGGAATGCATACTATTGGGTATGCAGGGGCTGGGTGGTCCGGGAGTTCACCAGAGCCAGATCACCTATACCGGAATGCCAAGAGCTGAAGGGCTCGGAAGCACCCGTTTCTTTAATCCTAGGCTCAGTGAGCGCCTGACCAAGCCGGTTGCCACAACCATTAGAGCCTGGGGTAAACAGCTTATACCCAAGACCTTTATCCAGCAGGCGATTGAGAATCCCCCGGTAACTTTCATGGGTACCGGTGCCATTGAGACACCGACGGAGGACCAGTTTGTTAAGTATACTTATCCTCTGAAAGAAGGTGGCTGTGAAATCCATATGATCTGGACGGACACCCCTTGCCGTATTACCTGCTGGAATCATGGCAACCGGACTATTGATGCATTTCAGAACCCCAAAATCGAATGTGTGGTTGCCCAGCACCCCTGGCTTGAGAATGATTGCCTCATTGCTGATATTATCCTGCCTTCCAACACCACACTGGAGGTAGAGGACATCGTTACCAATGTCCGGCAGGGTGTGAATTTCCACAGTATTGCTATCCAGGAGCAGGCTGTCGAGCCGATCGGTGAGTCCAAGAGCGACTTTGAGGTCGTCCTGGAAATAGCTAAAAAACTGGGGGTGGAGGATAAGTTTACCGAGGGGAAAGATACAGAAGAACTGGAGAAACAGGTCTTCGATGATATGGCAATTGACTATCTTATTAAATGGGAAGAGTTTAAGGAAAAGAAATATTTCGTTTTTCCGACAGCTAAAGACTGGGAACAGGACCCACCCGGCTTCAGGAAATTTTATAATGATCCGGAAAAGAATCCCCTGCCCACACCGACCGGAAAGCTGGAGTTCTACTCGGCCAGGTTGGCTGAACATTTCCCGGATGATAAGGAGAGACCGCCGATACCGAAATGGATTGAAAAGAGCGAGACACATGATGAACGTATTTCCAGTGAAAGGGCCGATATGTTTCCGCTGCTGCTCATGTCCAATCACGGTCGCTGGCGCGTACATGCTCAGGCAGATGATATTTCCTGGACCAGAGAAGCACCTACCTGCAAGGTTCAGGGACCCGACGGTTACAAATATGAGCCAATCTGGATTAATCCTGAAGATGCCGAAAAGAGAGACATCAAAGACGGCGAAATAGTCAAGGTATTTAATGAGAGAGGTATTGTCCTGGTGGGAGCCCGTGTCTGGGAGCGGGTTATGCCCGGGGTCGTCTATGTTGATCACGGTGCGCGACATGACCCTATAATTCCGGGTAAGGTTGACCGCGGCGGTGCCATTAACACCATCGCACCTCTGGGAGTAGCATCCAAAAATGCCGTTGGCCAGGCTACCAGCGGCTACCTGGTTGAGGTGCAAAAAATAAGCTATAGGGAATGGGATATGTGGCGAACAGAATGCCCCGATGCGTTCCAAAGAGAGTACGACCCGTCTTCAGGCCTGCGCTTTAATGCTTGGATTGAGAGAGGTAAAGAATAGATAAAGGCTTTTGTTATCAATGTTTCAATTCGTAACGGCTGCTATTGCTGCCAGATTACCTGCAAGGATGAGCATGTTGGCAACGACTGGACGTCTTACGCTAAACCACAGCCGGACACCGGGTAACATTCCACTAAATTGATTGCTTAATTACAGAGCTCAATAGACAATAAGCCCAATCCGAAAATCATCAGTGGCCCAAAGTAGGGTTATTCGCAATATCGATAATTACTTCGTTTCCACCCGGTACCATTTTCTGAATAAAAACGCCATCCGTTTGATCGATTTGCCTCTGTTGCGGCAAGGTTCTCACTTGGTTAATAAAACGCTCCTATCAAATTTCTTTCTGGCTTCGAATGACTGGATGTTGAGGAATGAGGTGTACAGGTTGAACTTTATGGATTTTTAATACATTAAACGTTTACAATATTATAGTAGATTTAAGTATTCTCTTTCCATATTGTCAGAAATGTTCTGATAATGGATCATATAAATTCGTTTGTGACATTTGGATGTGTGGGTAAATCTGCTTGAATGAGTCTTTATTGATGAAGCATAGATTATTTGTTATTTTAAATCTCTCATTGGTCTCCGGGTTTGTAATACTGGGCACCAGTATTATCTCACCGGTTCTTCCCCAATATGCACTTTCATTCTCTATTTCGGTGGCACTTACAGGATGGGCGATATCTGCGTTTTCTTTGGCCCGTTTGGTTATGGATATACCGGGAGGTTTTCTCTCTGACCGTTTCGGCAGAAAACCGGTTATGATTCCCGGGCTGGTATTGATAATCATATCATCGATAATAACCGGTATGGCTAATAATTATCTATGGTTGGTCATAGGGCGCGTTTTCCAGGGTATAGGTTCAGCCATCTATATGACTGCAGCAACAACCTGGGTAGCACAAGTATCTGCTGGTGAGCATCGCGGCCGTTTTATGTCGCTATATTCAGGTCTGGTGCTTGCGGCAACTTCTTTCGGTCCTACTATCGGCGGCTACAGTGCTCTTCAATTCGGTCTTCATGCTCCCTTTTTCTTATATGGTATATTGACCTTCTTTGGACTACTGGCCACAATCCCGTTGAAGGAAACATCGGAATCTTCTGAGGAAACGCGTTTAAGAATCCACCTTAAGGATGTTCCCGGTGTTCTGTTGAATGGTCCTTTCCTGATTGTGAATTGCTCGGTTCTAGCGCTTTTTTTCCTCAGGGGCAGCGTCCGCACTACTCTAATTCCTCTTTATGCCTCTCTTAATCTGGGTTTGTCAGAAGCCGAAATCGGGATACTACTAACAATAGCAGCTGTTGTTACTACTTTGTGCACTGTACCTTCCGGCTGGCTTTCAGATAAGATCGGCAGGAAAATACCCATTATGTCTTGTCTCTTTTTAAGTGGCATTGCAGTAATCTTGATCCCATCGCAGACCGGCTTGGAGGGACTGGCCGGTATAATGGCTTTTTATGGTTTTGCTACCGGTCTTCAGGGGTCCATCGCTGCCTGGCCTGCAGATGTTGCACCGGCAGGGAAATTGGGCACGGCTATGGGGGTCTATCGTGTTATCGGGGATATCGGGATGGTGTTTGGTCCGATAGTCGTGACTTATGTAGCTGAATATACAGGATATTCAACGATAACATTTACGACTTTTTTAATACCGATGGTGTTAGCCTTTATGGTGGGTATACTGATGTTATGGGCAAAAGATCCGGCAGCACAGAAGCAGGTCTCGAAATGGCCGGCCTCTTAAAAACCACCGTCGGAGAAACGTAACCGCATTGAAACCTCGCACATTTTATGGAGACAGGATATAAAGTGTTTGACTATTAGACTAATTCCCTTAAGGTCAAGGTTGAAATTCAAGTCCTGTCCGATAAATAACAGGCTATAGTCATAAATTTGTATTCATTTGAGGTTTATGTGTTGTACTTAATGAAATGGGATTTGGGCGAATAGCCTCTGCTATCTCTGATACCTCGATCAGGTCTGATCTCGACAGGAAGATATTAGGATAGGCACCATAATTAGAAAATTGTTTCAGAGCTATTTGTTTATCGTCATCACTCATATAGTAGACGCTGTCAATAGGGACTACTGTCCAGTAGTTCCTGAGGTGAAATCCCATTACGGTATGATAAACACATATGTTGATAGCTCCACCGGTTACCACGGCACAGCAGTTAGTAGGATCACGTACCAGTTGCCGCAATAATTTATCGAGGTCCGGTCTGAAGAACGGATCGTGTGAGAATTTACGGATAATGAAGTCATCATGATGGGGCCTAAGTTCTTCGATAATTTCGGTAGCCCATGTTCCCTGTTTTAAATTGGGTTCTACTCCAAAAACGGTAAACTCCGGCTCTTTATGGGTGCGTGACGACTGAATATAAATTATAGGTATCGCCGCATTTCGAGCACGCTTTAGAAGTCCCTGAATAGCAGAAATAACGCCGGGCATTATCCGTTCGCTGGTCTCAGTGTATAATTTCCCACCCGGTTTGCAGAACTCGTGCTCCATGTCAACGATTAATATTACGGCGTTATCACGATTGATAGTAATGCGTTGTAATGGTTTGATATCTTTCCTCCTCTTCTATTTTGTTTTATATTATATGATATCTTTTTATTTAAAAGAATAGCAGGTAGATATAAAATGAAATATTGACCTGCCTCCGGTAGCGATACCACTTCTTACGTTACAGTCAAAATAGACTTTTGTGCTGGTGTCTGATATCGCAGAACGCTGTGAGGACGTACCTGATTATATTCCTTTTGCCATTTCCCCATCCTGACATATGTTAATCATATATGTGGGAAGAGCCGGATATCTTAATAGGCAAGTTAGAAACGATTGTTTAATGCAATAATATACAATTGCAACTAGTTGCAATAAGTTAATTTTTTTGTTAATATATTGGTGAAAGCAAGCATTAGAGGGAGGTCTCGTTGCATATTCCAGATGGTTTTGTAGACGCTCCTGTTGCAGTAACCACCGGGGTTATCGCTGTCGGCTGTATAGCCTATGCGGTGAAAGCAACTAACAAGAAAATAGGTGAGAAACAAATACCACTCATGGGGGTATTGGCAGCATTTATCTTCGCTGCCCAGTTACTGAATTTTCCCATAGCTGGAGGTACGTCGGGGCATTTCCTTGGAGCTGCACTGGCAGCTATTCTATTGGGGCCGTGGTCCGGCCTGCTGGTTATGACCTGTGTTTTGATAGTGCAATGCCTGGTCTTCCAGGATGGAGGCCTCTTCGCCATGGGAGCAAATGTGTTAAATATGGGTATTCTGGGAAGTTTCGTCAGTTACTATGTTTATGTGGGTATTACCTCATTTTTTAAAGGAAGTAGATTAGCAATGCTACTCGGCGGAGGAATTTCGGCCTGGTTTTCGGTATTAATAGCAGCAGTCGCCTGTGCCGTTGAATTAGCCGTTTCCGGCACAACACCGTTGAGAATTGCTTTACCGGCTATGGGGGGCGTATATGCCCTTATCGGGATAGTTGAAGCTATAATTACGGCAGCAGTATTGAGTCTGGTTATGTCCACCAGAGCCGATCTATTACAACAACAAAAGGCATAGGAGATTAATAACCGTATGAAAAGAAAATGGTGGCTTATTGCTCTCGGAGTAGCTCTAACTTTAGCAATGTTATCGCCATTAGCCTCATCATCGCCTGACGGTCTTGAGAAAGTGGCAGAAGATAGTGGATTGTTAGAATCGGCTCATGAAGCGATATACAATATGATTCCGGATTATGTAATACCCGGTATAAATAATGAAGTATTGGCTACAATCCTGGCAGGACTGGTGGGTACACTCATCCTTTTCGGCGCCTGTTATGGACTGGCATATTTATTAAGAAAAAGATATGAAACATAACTATCTGGATCAGTTCAGTACCGGCAATAGCCTGATTCACAGGCTTGATCCCCGCACGAAATTTATAATCTGTCTTGCTATTATTGTTGTTGCGGTAGTAACTCCTGAATCCAACTGGCTGTTTTACGGTATTTTATTCGGTTTTGTCACTATACTCATAATAATATCCAGGATACCGGTTCTTTTTATTCTAAAACGGTCTCTGGTAATTTTTCCTTTCGTCCTTCTTATCGCAATATTTATTCCTTTCTTTAAAGAGGGAGAGGTTGCTTATAGTTTTAATATCTGGCTGTGGCCAATATCGGTAACTTATGAAGGGTTATTTACTTTGATTAATGTAGCGGTCAGGTCATTTATCAGCATATTGAGTTTGATTCTGCTTACCTCGACAACCAGATTTAATGATTTATTGAACGGGGCCAAAAGACTCGGTGTACCCGGTTTGATGATATCTATCCTAGCGTTTATGTACCGGTATATTTTTGTTTTAATAGACGAGGTAATGCGTATGAGTCAGGCAAGGGATAGCCGTAGCTTTGGCAGGAAAGGAATCCGTCAGATAATAAGTGCAGGCCATATGATAGGTACTTTATTCATCAGAAGCTATGAGAGGGGTGAGAGAGTATATATTGCCATGTTGACCAGAGGTTTTAACGGAGAAGTACGCACTATTCATAACTTGCACTTTACCAGAATAGATATTTATTTCGGTACATTTTTCTTTGTAGCATTGATACTGCTGATAGTTATGCAATATGGTCTGATATTCCATGCTTGAAGTCGTATTTATAAAAGGCCTGTCCTTCATCTATCCCGACGGCCAACCGGGATTGAATTCGATCGACCTTGTTATCCGGCAAGGCGAAAGTGTGGCTATTATCGGGCCTAATGGAGCGGGTAAATCGACATTGCTATTGCATCTTAACGGCATTCTTCGGGGCAACTCCACGGTAAGAATTCTGGGTATGCCCTTGGAATCCGGGAATCTCAGGGAGATCAGAAAAAGAGTCGGACTGGTTTTTCAAAATCCCGACGACCAGTTATTCTCGGCAACTGTTTTTGATGATGTTGCTTTCGGTCCGATTAACCTTGGCTATAATGAATTAAAGGTTAAGCGATGTATTTCTAAAGCATTGGCGCAGGTGGGACTAACCGGCTATGAAGACCGTGCACCTCATCATTTGAGTATCGGCGAAAAAAAACGGGTCTCTATTGCTACAATACTGGCGTTAGACCCTGAAATTATAGTACTCGACGAGCCAACGAGTAATCTTGATCCTGGCGGTAAATGGTCTCTGATAGATTTGCTCAAGGAGCTGCCCGTAACCAAAATAATTGCTACCCATGATCTTGAATTAGCTAAAGCTTTATGCACCAGGACTATTGTGATGGATAAAGGTGCGATAGTGGAAGATGGAGCTACTAAACAAATTTTGAGTGACGTTGATTTGTTGCGAGCCCATAATCTGGCTCAATGAGTTTATCACGTTTAAACTGTAGGGAGCTTTTGCTTTCTTATAGCTGCTTCGATGTTGTGGTTACTCTCTTTGCCTTCTTCTTGTAAGCCCTGATGATATCATAGTGAGTGAAGTTTTCGCCCATTGTCTGTTGTTTGTTACCTGTGCTCGTACCTAAATTACGTTCCATATCGGTTTTAGTGATAATTCCCGCGAGATATAATCTAGAATCCTATTTCCGGTGTGGCTCTCTCTTCAGTTTCTTTAACTTCGAAGAATGCCTCACTCTTGTAACCGAAAATGCCGGCCACAATATTTGATGGAAATACCTGATAAAGGTTGTTGCATTGCATTACCATGTCGTTATAATCCTGACGAGCACTACTTATCTTGTTCTCGGTCATAGTCAGTTCTTGCTGCAAAGCCATGAAATTTTCATTAGCTTTCAATTCAGGGTAATTCTCCACGACGGCCAGCAGGCGGGACAGAAACCCGCCCAGTTCTCCCTCTGCTTTGGCTCTTTCAGCGATGCCGGCTCCGGAAGCAGACTGTGCGGCAGAACGGGCCTTGGTCAAAGCTTCAAGTATTCCTTTCTCATATTGTTTATAACCTTTGACTGCCTCTACCAGATTGGGAATCAGGTCATGGCGCCGTTTTAGCTGGACATCGAGCCGTGCCCAGGCATTCTTCATCTGGTTGCGCATATTGACTAGACGGTTATATATAATGATAAAGCCAAGCAGCAGGACAATTACGATTCCCACGATAATGTATATTGCTATCATATGTTTGTTCCTTTCAATTACTGCTAGTACGTTCTTTATTTAAGCGTTTTCAGGTAGCTGATAAGGTCATCAAGGTCCTGATTGGAAATCTGCCATCTGGGCATTGTATTGTTGAGATGTTCTCCGGAGGGTTCCAAACCCCGGGTAATAGCTATCTTAACCGTTTCCTCGGTATAAGGCGGATGTTCTTCATGACCCCCTTCTTCCTCATGCTCTTCTTCAGTCAAGTGCGACCAGGTGATATCGGGAGCATCAAAACTCTGCATCATCATAGAAACTTGCCCGCCTTTGCCTTCAGGACCGTGGCAGTCGACACAGGCGATGCGGTGCATCATCATGTTAAATCCTTCCGATATAATAGGCTGACCTGAGG
>CAZEAR010000068.1:0-4989 GCA_964510365.1 uncultured Dehalococcoidales bacterium
TCAACCTATTTATAAGGTATTGGTTACTCTCAAGCATGAAAAAATGATAGTAATCAAATAGTTTGCTTTGTTTTGAGTCTAGTATACGGGCAGTACCTAGACATTCAATGATCTCTTTAAACTCAGCTTCGTCCATTATTTCATTTGATTCTTTAAATATTTTCTGGTCATGATTCATTTTATCTTTTGATAGGAGATAGTTAGATATCTGCTTACGAAATATCAACAAGGTTGAGATAAAGATAATTAAAACGAGCGATAATACCCGCCAAAATAAAATAGAATTCCAGAAGTATTCAGTGATGAATTTCCAAATAATATCCCAAATCATCGAATCTGATTATACACCTAAGTCAATCGAAGCGAAATACCCGAAATTCCTTCCCTTATGTGAACTAGACCCTTTGGATTTAATCTAAAGCTTGTACCCTCTTGACCTTTTCTTTATTCGAGACTATCCTCTCGCGCAATCAAACGAAGAGAAGGAGAGGTTCAATGTCTATTACTATTAAGCAAGCAATTCCTAAGCTCATAGCCTTACGTTTGACATTAAGCGCTTGCTGATTATAAACTTACGAAGCCCTGCGTTTTTGATTTAGCGTGTATGGAGGTGTATGGATTATGCTCAGATACTTCAGGATAATCATTCCCATATTGGTTTCTCTGCTTCTGGTTTTTTCGAGCTGTATTACAATTGTTGTCGACGATGACACAGTTAGTAATACGGGTACAACAAGCGGTCTCAGTGAAGATGAAGCATCAATAATTCTCTTCAAATTCTCCGTAGAGAGTGAATTAGCTGTGCTTCAGGTACTGGAAGCATTTTCAGATGGTTTTACCAAACCCATACTTGGACCGGGAGTCGAGCTTAGCTACGAAGATTGCGATACTATTTTTGGCAGCATGGCAACGCTTGTAGAGATGGAGGATGAGGTAATGGCGGCGCTTACCGTTCTTGTCCCGCCCGAGTATGCATCGCGACATGTACTTTCTGCATCTATGATCGCACTGCCGGAGGATACGGGCTCTTACCCGGCTGGCCTTTTGGGCAGTCTTTGGAGTTTTTTCACAGGTTGCCGTGACGCCGGTAAGAAGTCTCGTGAGACAATTGAAAAGCTTACAAAAAATGCTTCGCCTGAACTGAAAGAACAGATGTACAATAGCCTTCGGCCGGGATTTAAAAAAGGTGCTGCAAATGCTGATGAGTGGTTTGCCAAATTGCATAACGGCGATTATGACGTGGAGGCAAACCAGATACACAACGATTTCACTTACGGCTTTGCGGGAGATTATGGTGCTCAGGCGCAACAACAGCAAGTACTGCCTAATGAACATGCGTTAGAACAAGGCAAACAATTGACGACGAAGGCTACACAGGCTTACATGGATGCGGCAACGACAGTCTTGGATGCCGGTGCGCCGGGAGTTGCAAATGCGGTAGGCACGGCGCAGAGCGTTGTTACTAAACTCGACCAGTACAAAAAATACGCCAAGACAACCTATAAGGATGGAATGGCCGCAGCGCTTAAACAGGCTGCAAAGGATAGACTGGATGACCAGGTTAAAGTTGCGCTTGAAAATACAGTAGGGAGCAATTGGGCTGATGCGATTACGCATTTCACAGCTCAGGTTACGGGAACCGATAAACCCTCCGATTTAGTCGGGAAGGCGTTTGATTCCGGTACTGTTAAAGTAACCGGGGCGGGTAAGGCTTCCAGCGGGCAGGTGGCAATAGCCTTTAATCAGGACGATAATGCTAAAACCAAAATGGTGGCTACGGCAACCAATACCGGGGAACCAAAGATAAATGTACCGCAGGGTAAATATATTGTAGTAGCTACGGATACAGCCGGCAAAAAGGCAGAAAAGACGGATGTTAAGGTAACTGCAGGGCAAGAGACTACAGTGGCTATGCAGCCAAAGAGTTCAGGTGACACCGGCGGTAAACAGCAGGCGGCAGTTGAAAAACCCAAGGATAGCAATAAGTCCTTTCTGGATACTGTTAAACAGTTACAGGATGCTGCTATGGCATGGCTTAAATTGAAGAAAAGTGGTGATACCGGCAATGGCGGCGGCAGCGATACCGCGACAACGGGCAATCAGAATGATACCGGAGGATCTGGAAATGCAGCACCTGCTCCAGCCCCGGCGCCGGCCCAGTCAACAGGTTGTTGGAGCGGCAGGTGGAAGACCAACTATGCGGGGTTGACTCTTACTCAGAACGGAAGTCAGGTCACCGGAACCTACGGACTTATGGGTGAGACCATGAAGGGTACGGTATCGGGCAACACTTTTACAGGTACCTGGCATAACCCGTCCAGCACCGCATCCACTAATACGGGCGACATAGAATTAACAATTTCGGCCGACTGCAACTCATTCACCGGCCGCTGGCGGTACAACAGCGCCGTATTCGATCAGGAGTGGGATGGTATCTGGACGGGCACCAGAATAGCACCTTAATGCAGCCAAATAAAAGATCTAGCAGTACTGCAAAGAGGTATATTTAGCTATAAACTATGTCCAGCAAACCTATTGACCTTCTCCCAAGTCTCATATATCCTCTCGCGCAATCGAACGAAAAGAAGGAGAGGCCCCTGGTCGTAGGTTCAAATCCTACAGCTGCTACCATCTCTTCTTAATATCTACCGGCAATCAGAAGATAGTGAATCCGAATCCATTCAAATTTGAACTATCAATAGTATACTTTTTGATTATTTCCAATTCCTACAAGGAGTTAATTATTCCTTAATTCAATTTACAAATCAATATACATGAGATAATTTATGTTGTATTGAATCATCATAATGCTTTAGGTAGAATTGAGAAACAATAATTTATGATATGAAGGAGCCAAAACAATGGGCTTTACAAAAGTAGCAGCAATTTACCTTATAACATGTATATTAACAAGCGCTGTATTACTAGGAGCATGTCAGGAGCAAAAAGAAGCGGCACAAGACTCTATACTTGGATTTCACACAACAGAAGCTATAGGTAAGAAAAAATTAGTTGTCATTTTGGCAGATTTCCCCGATATAAAGCGAATGCATCCGGAAAATTTGATAAAAGATAGAACTGTAGGATTCGTGACTAATTATTATCGGGAGGCCTCATATAATCAAATGACATTTGAGGGGGAAATAACAAAGCGATACATCCTTCCCAATCCTGTAGAGCACTATAAAATTTCACCAATAAATATGGAGGTTGACCGCACGCGTGTTCTTTCACTGGTTAATGATGTCGTAAATGCTGCTGATAGTGATTTGAAGTTCTCTGAAGACCTTTACGTTATGATATCATTGGGGGCACCCCCGTTAGAATACGGAATGGTGGGCTATTGCGCGGTTCCCGGTATGCTAGGTTTTATGAGCGACTCTCCAGTAACTACTAAAAGCGGGGAGATTATCAGCAAAGCGACTGTATTCTGTGAAACTGCCCACCTGGGTACTTATATTCATGATACTCTCCACTTACTGGGTGGTTATATTGGTGGTCAGCGCTTAACACCTTGCTTATATGACCACGACTTACAGGCCAAATACGTCGGTGGTGAAGATATGGGAAAGATTGTAATCAATATGGGCTTTTGGGATCCGTTGTCATCGCATTGGCCATACAAACGTGAATTACCACCGGCGGGTCTATCATCATGGACAAAAATGCGTCTTGGCTGGATACAACCCTCAAAGATTGCTTTGGTTAACCCCGGGCAGACTACAACCATTAGACTTGATCCTCTAGCAGATGTAAATTCATCAACATTGGTAATAAAAATTCCGGTTAGTGCAAATAATTATTACCTAATTGAAAACCGCCAGCCGATATCATCGGACGTCAATCTTCCTTCCTCTGGAGTATTAATATTATACGCAGATGATAGCATACATGAGTGTCATCGCGGAGAAGCACCTGTAAAGATCATGGATGCGAATCCAAACGTTCCGTATTTAAATGATGCAGCATTTGATATCGGCAAGAAAACGAAATATATAGACGAGCAAAACAATATCGCCATTAGT
The DNA here is from genome assembly GCA_964510365.1 of uncultured Dehalococcoidales bacterium. Classification (GTDB taxonomy): domain Bacteria; phylum Chloroflexota; class Dehalococcoidia; order GIF9; family UBA5629; genus CAZEAR01. The sequence continues at coordinate 4,026 of CAZEAR010000068.1, forward strand.
CTGCTTCAAAAAGATGGGCAATCATATAATATTCGTATAACAACTCCTAATAAGATCAATAAGTAATCTACTGACCAGGACTCTTTCAAGCTGGGTAAAATTGGTAGGTTCAAATCCTACCGCTGCTACTTTTTTTATTTTCGCTTTAATAAATTCATCAGGAGGGAAGCATGCCATTAATAACCGTAAAAGTAAAAAAGGGACGGACTGTTGATCAAAAGAGGGCTTTGGTAAAAGATATCACCGAAGCAATGGTTAAGAACTTCAAAGTCAAACCTGAGGCAGTAACTATCGATATTGTCGAATATAGCAGGGAAAATCTAGCCAGTGGTGGCAAATTATTTTTAGACGGCTAATTTCTGTAGTTATCATAGTTTATTAACGAATAAGAGTCTGTTTCAGCTATTCCCGTGCTTTCAATCCTACCGCTGCTACTTTTTCTATGGACGGTAGAGACCGCTCTCCCATCTCTTCCATCTCTTCCATCTTTTCCAACATTTTGCGGCAGAATCTATACATGTTCTGTCTTTGTTCTTCACCCATAGAGATTAAAGTCACAGACACAACTTGAGATATATTTTAAGATAAATTAAGTGAGTTGAGTTATAAAGATGACTGAAATACGGAAAATTAAGAAAGTATTTATTAGCCGACCTACTATTGAAGGCGCTGGTGTAAACTTAAAAAGGGCTTTCGGATTTAACGAGGTACCGGATTTAGATCCATTCTTGTTACTTGACGATTTCCATTCAGACAATCCCGCCGATTACATAAAAGGTTTCCCATGGCACCCACATCGGGGAATTGAGACAATTACTTACGTGCTTCATGGTGAAGTTGAGCACGGTGACAGCATGGGAAACAAGGGAACTATTAAGTCCGGTGACGTGCAATGGATGACCGCGGGAAGTGGGATTATCCATCAGGAGATGCCTAAAGGCCAGAGAGGCGGTTTGATGTGGGG
>CAZEAR010000068.1:4999-10547 GCA_964510365.1 uncultured Dehalococcoidales bacterium
GATGTTAAGAGTACCCAGATACCAGAAGTCACCCTTGATTCTGGAACTAAAGTAAAAATCATTTGTGGTGAGGTGGGTAGCACTGTTGGTCCGGTAAAGGATATCGTAACTGACCCTGAATATCTTGATATTACTTTACCCCCAGACTCGTTATTCCAACATGCTATCATGAAAGATCATAAAGCTTTTGCCTACATCATAGACGGAAGAGGTTCTTTTGACCAAGATCACCAAATATATGGCCCCGAAAATCTTATCCTCTTTGATGATGGTGATAAAGTAAGCGTTGCTACCGAGAGTAAAGCAGTCAGGTTTCTTCTGATTTCCGGTAAGCCCATTGGCGAGCCTGTCGCGTGGTACGGCCCGATCGTTATGAACACTCAAGAGGAATTGAAAACTGCTTTTGAAGAATACGAAAACGGTACTTTCCTCAAGCACGAAAAGCCAAAAACACTGTCCGCTAGTAAATAAGGCGAGGTCTTAAACTGGAAAAACTGAGACATTGAACTAGGGATAGAATTATGACTTGAGCCTTACCCGCTTCCAAAGGACTGACGATATTCTTAAACAATTTGTGCATCCTGGCCTTTGCTAAATTTCTTGCCGAATTCTTGAGCCTCTTTTAGTTTTTTAGAACTGAAACCAAATAAAGATCGTAATATCAGGGTTTCGCTAATGTTTACTCCTTTTAATTCGAGAATGCTTTCCATTGTATTAACTATTTTACCTGAGCCGCCTCGACTTGTGGCGAATAATGCTATTCGCTTGCCAGCAATATTCTGAGCTCCATCAAGCCATGCCGTGAGAAAAGGGCTTGGAAGACCATCCCACACCGGAGTCCCCAGGATTATGGTGTTAAAATGAGCACAGTCGAAAACCGTGTCCTTTATTGTCACCTTTTCTTTACCATGAGCTTGAGCTAAGCACTTGAAGAAGCCTCCCTCTTTTTCCATCGGTTCGATTCTTATCATTTCTTTTTCCTCGGAAATAGCATCGTACACTTCTTGAGCTACCTTCGCTGTTCTGCCGCCTTTTGAATGGAAAACAATCAATGTATTCATAACCACCTTCCTTCTATGTAGTGTCTGATAAAAATCGTTAATCTTATCATTTTAAGTATCACTTTGCCTGTATAGACCTATTAAACAGGGATTTCCCATATCAACTCCTGATAAGGCGGTACCCAGCCCTTCCTGTCGTATGCGCTATTATGAGAACCTACCCGTCGTTTGTCAAACCACTTGAGAACCCCCTTAAATCCTCCTGCAGCGTCTGTTCTCTCCACCGAAGTATCCAAAACCACACTCTCAGAGCCCTATTCCAGCCCCATAACTATGTCCCACATCCCTATTTACCTCTTCCCAAGTCTCATTTATCCTCTCGCGCAATCAAACAAATAAGCCAGAATAACATCCAATGCTCTCCAGATTAAGCCGGCTCAATTGAATTCATCCGATCAAAAGTTGGACTTAGCATTGATAGAAGAACAACTTGAGGAATTTTGTAATAGAGTTAAAAGAAACTTATGATAACCATGCAACCAAAGATAGCAACAATCCAGTTCCATGTGAGGCTTCTGATAGAGAGCCGGTCTTGTTATTTATTAACTACTGCGGTTTTCATATATCGAAATCCTTATAATTTATATTTATAAATTCTAATTTAAGTGTATTCCGCCATCAATAGCTTGTAAATAAAGATAGTATAGATATATAAATCCTTAATTATTAAGATATGCTTATTCGGTGAAATATATAATAAAGCAAAATTTTTTTGTCAACCTTTCTACTGCCCCCTGATTAACAGCAGTGCCTGGTTAGCTGCCTTTTCAAATCGTCTTGCTTCCTCTATCTTATCAAGAAATGGCCCGGTGGAACGACAATGAGCTTCAAGTGCACGATGATATGTAGAATGGCCGGGACTATCATCATCCCAATACAAACTTTCAAAATCTACCCGAGGTATTGCCTCAAGCGAAGCAGAAGCTAATTTAATTTCATTTCGTGCCTTCTCGATAGCCTTCATAAGCTTATTTACGGCTTGGGGGCCACCAACCTTACCCAGAGCATGAACTGCTGCGTCGCGTTCGTTTTCATAATCAGACTTTAATGCGTCAATTAAGTAAGGAATAGCTCTATCGTCACCAATATCACCAAGACAGTGAATAATCAATAAACGTACTTCATTATCTATAGAATTTAGTTTCATAAGAAGACTGACAGCTTCCTTACTTGCAGCTTTTTTCAGGAAATCTATAAGCTCCAGTTGTATATATTTATTCCGGACATTAACTATTCGAGAAAGGTAACGAACAGTTGAATCATCCCCTACATCACAAAGAATTTTAAAAGCTGCCAAGCGTACAGACTCGTCATCATCAAGAAGCACTTCATTAAGGGAAGAGACAGCCGATTCAGCACCAATATCACCAAGGGCACGAATGGCTTCGAGGCGTATTTCTTTTTCCTCATCCTTCAATGCCTCTATGAGAATAGGTATTGCTGAATCATTGCCAATCTTACGCAGAGCACCACAAGCACAAGACCGCACAAAGCTTCTCTGGTCCTTCACATACTTGATGATGTGTGTAACGACCGCCTTATCATCTATCATTTTTAGACAGCTAAAGATCTCAATGCATTGCCAATCAGTCAATTCTCTGTTTTCTAAAAGCTTAATAAGATAGGGTACAGCTTTCTTATCGCCTAATCTCGCCAAGGCAACAGCAGCCCTATAGCGTACACCTTCATCCTCATCTGCTAGTGCATCACAAAGGGCATCGGTTGCTGAGATATCCCGCATTTCTCCTAAGACAGCGGTAGCTATAAAACGCACATTTTTACAATCGTCTTTTAGCATAGTTATGAGGTTTGGAATTACGGATTTCACCCCAATCATACCTAAGGCACTGACAACAGCAGAGCGCACTTCACCATCACTGTCCTCTAATGTATTGACGAGATAAGGAATCGCTGACTTATCTCGAAGATTACCCAAGGTTAAAGCTGCGCTTTTACGTAGACTTTCATCCTTGTTTTTTAATACCTTAGCAAGGCCTTTAACATCTCTTTTAGATTCTAATTTCTCAATATTTGGTTCAAATAATTTCATCCAAGCCCCTGATGTTAGGTTCAAACCCTACCGCTGCTACAATTTACTTGCGTTCAGACTGACTCGATGTAATCGCGTTCACAAGCTCAAGTTGCTCTTTTGCAATACAGTAATCAGGACTTTTTTTCAAAGCTTTACTAAACTGATTTATTGCTTCTTTATAATCTTTGCTCCACTCAATATATATCGCACCTAGATTGACATAAATAGTGGGATCTGTTTCAACATGTCCGAGTGCATTACTTAATTCCATAACAGCACGAAAATACTTACCCTGTGAATAGTAATTTTTAGCTTTCGTAATCAATTCCAATGCTTTCAGATTTTCTGTCTGAGGTTCTAAGAAAATACGCCCAGGATTATAAGTTGAACAAAGTGGACAAACAATAATATGTTTAGTAAATTCAATTTCTTTATGACATTTACGACAAACCATCGTCATCCTCTTCTTTTCTTCATCCTCCTTATGTGAAATCCTTTGCTTCCCCTGTTCTTCTTCAATTAGAGTCTGCTGGCTCTTCATAGATTTAAGTATAAGTTTTTCCATGTCTTTATGATGTCTCGTTCTGGCGTGCTCTAAAGCTGTATGACCCCACTGATTTCGGCGATTAACATCCGCCCCAGCTTTAATAAGTACCTCTACGATTCCAGTATGCCCGTTAAGGGCGGCTAATATTAACGGTGTATGAGCAGCAAAAACACCCATTTGATCGTTTGGATTTGCGCCGTTGTCTAGTAATAGTTTTACAGCTTCTATATGACCATTACTTGCAGCTTCAAGCAATGGTGTCCGACCTGAAATACTCTTATAATTTACATTTGCTCCTGCATTTATCAGTATAACTATTGCCTCATCAATGCCATGTGTGGCAGCATGAAACAATGCACTATCCAAACTCATGACACTAATATCACCCGCGTATTTTTCAATTAGTTTCATGGCCTGAGCTACATCTGAGTCATTTGGTTTCTCATATAGTGCAGCGGCTTTTTTCATTTTCTCAATATTTAAGCGCTTTTCATAATACCTGGGTATAAATTCAGTCGGAATAGATATACCCCACCCAAATACATAGGGTGCACTAGGGAAAAAATGACCAGTATTCATTTCATTATTTTCCCCAATCCATTCCCATGTATCTAGTATGTTATTCCATTCTATAATCAGATCGCCACAGTGAGGGCAAAAGGCTTGCCCTAACGGATTCTCACTCTGACACTTATACGCCTCAGACCAATTAAAAGTCTTAAGGCAATTGGCGCATTTGACTTCTGTATCCATTATCTGTTTCTCCACTACATTATCATTCCACTCTTTGGAATTTTATTCTTTCGCCATCTTCAGCGATTAAAGTCATATGGTTGCCCCTGATTTGCACTTCCCATACCCGCAAATAAGTCTCCCAGGTACCCACTAAATGAGAGTTATCCAGAAAGACCAAATTTGTATTAGTAGTTATTTTAGCTTCTCCTTCCTTCATCGCTCCGCCATGCGGTTTAATTACTTGTACCACATGTAATTTGTTGTCTCTGGTACATTCCATACTTGTACTTCCATCCATTGACTTCCAATAGCCAATGATATCTTCCTGTGGATTATTAGACAAGCTTTCTCCGCACCCAAAGATGGCAATGGAAAAAATTAATAGAACTACCAAGATTATTTTTAACATCATTCCCTCCTTGCTCTCGTGAAGTGCGCTACGAACTCAAATATAAAAACCGACCTTTTAGGCCGGTTTCACTGCTAACTCCCTACCACCAAAGTGACCATATTAAGGCAGTACTTCATCGTCTCCTATTAATATTCATTTATGACCGTCATAATCTACACCTTGAATTGTCGCTTGTCAATACCTCTAAACCTCACTTTACCTCACAATATATATAACCCATATCCCTATCAAACCTCTCCCAATTCTTATTTATCCTCTATCGCAATTGAACGAAAAGAAGGAGAGGTCCAGTCGCAGGTTCAAATCCTATCGCTGCTACTTTTTTATTTTTTTCTCACGATTATCCTTGAACTATCTCATTATCTATTTTTATAATATCCAAAGTATTTTGAGACACTCCTTTATGCGAGGAGATAAGCGGGACAATTATGCAAACAATATCTAGGCAACGCATTTATGCGTTTTTATTGATTCTAGGAGCGAGTATCCTAGTTTTTAGAACCTTACGATTGATGTTTGCCGAACAAGGACTAGAAATTCTTGTCCTATGGGTAATCATATTGACAATAGTGGAATTCTTAATCGATATTTCTTGTATAGTCGGTTCATTAAGATGGTTCATTTCTAATGACGCCCTTAAAGCAACTATCGCATTAAAACTTGGAGCGGCAGTGGCTATATTCCACGCCATACGTGTTTCAATCTATGTTTTAGGAAGAACAGGCCCATGGATTAACTTTGATGTTAAACCGATATATCAT
>CAZEAR010000069.1:0-10534 GCA_964510365.1 uncultured Dehalococcoidales bacterium
GGAGAGCAGAAAATATTTTCGATTCCATGACTCTGTAATAAATCTAAAAGTAATTCTCCGCCAAGTATTGACACAATTTTCCTCCCTATTCTTTAATATGCAGGATATGCACAGGTTTTTGTTCAATTTCCTCGACATCTGAAGACGCATTTCATCGAGGTTAAAAAGCGGGCTTTTATTGTTTCATAGCTCCCGGCCAATCCACCGCCTATTACGAGAGCATTTAATTTAAAAACTTTCATGATCCATATCTATCCCATCAGTATAATTGCAGAAATAAATTCTAGAGGGGAAATAGGTGTTTTGACCGATAATAATAAACATAAAGCGACTAATTTTCATCGCATACGAACCGACAAATAAAAGGTTCAGCTAGCACTTTACGGGGAGAAGGTGTTTGGCATATTATATCATGTTTGTCAATAATATACTTACTGTTTAGTCGAAAAAAATTACTCATTTGAATTTCGATCTAGGGTAGATAATACGAGACTAATGTAATTGGAGGAAATGCAAACATATATTTGTAGTTGAGGCAATGGGGAGCTGTTCTGAGAGCATACACTGATGATTCAATATTATACGAAAGCTATTAGAGCCTTAACAGATTTTTCGCATTGTCTCCAAGCATCATCTTTTTTTCATTGGAATCCAGTGCTAAATTCTCGATATTATCAATATAGGTTTTTATCTTCATGGGATTATCGGCGAACTCTTGCGGATAGTCGGTACCAAAAAGTAACTGACCTGGTTTCATGCATGTCAGTGCACATTTAATCGAGTTCATGCCACCGACATGACCGGCAAGATCAAAATATAGTCTATCCAGGCAATCTGTGAAAGGAACCTTATTCGATGTTCCCGTTACACCTACCCTGGGGAAATGATAATCTATACGTTCTTTCAAAGCAGCTATTCCTCCGCCTTTATGTGCTATAACAAAAACGAGATCAGGGAATTCATCCAGAACCCCGCTAAGAATCATTCTTGTAGTAGCCACAATGAGATCCAGTTCTCTTCCAATACTTCTATTTAAATCATAGGGAGCATTAAGAATATCAAAGCCACGTTGCACACCGCTGGGATGAATAAATATAGGAACTTTTAAGTCAGATACCTTTTTATAAAAAGGCCACAGTTCCTTTGCATCCATAGATAAACCGCTGGCCTGTGAACGAATAACTACCCCTTTAAAATCGAGTTGTTTTATTGCTCTATCCAGTTCTGAAGATGTATCGTCGCCGCCGAGGGGCGGTACCGGAGTTAAAGCGACAAATCGGCCCGGATATTTTTTCAATATATCATATACTTTATCATTCCATATTCTGCACTCTTCAAGTGCGATCTTTGTGTTATCATTCGAAATTGCCATCGATAATACGGCCACATCAATTCCTACCGCATCCATAACCCTGATATGTTCATCTATATCATACAGTTCAGGGTATAATGTTCCCCTAGGCTTGCCATTTTCATAGAAAAATTTTATCTCATCCCTCTTACCCCCCTTCTTCAACCACAACTCCTCAGGCAAATAATGATGTTCCCAATCTATAATCAACTTATTGACCCCTTTCCAATTAAAATAAATATAACTCCCACGAAATAGCCGAAGCTTTTTAATTATTGGTTCTGGTTGGGGAAATATCAGTTAAGATTTGATATTTCCGTTTAACGCATTAGTCCCGGTAGCCATATCGCTATAGCGGGGAAAGCCATGATCAATATTAAAGATATTAAATCACATCCCAGAAACGGCAAAGCGGCTCGATAACAATCCTCAATGGTGGTATCGGGTGGGGCCACACCTTTCATCACAAATAAAGTCATACCGTAAGGTGGCGTCGTTATCCCCATCTCCATGTTTAGAAGCACTATTACTCCGAACCAAACTGTATTAAATCCAAGGGCATCGACGATTGGCATAAAAATAGGAAGAGTAATTAACATATTTTCAACCGGGCCCATAAACATGCCCAGGATCAGCAATACGACACACATCGCTGCAACAACTAATATGGGAGGAACAGGAAAACTGAGGAACAGTTCAATCAAGCCTCTACTGGCTCCACTAAAAGCCAGTATCTGGCTGAAAGCCTTGGCACCGACGATAATCATGAGTACCATAACAACAATACGTAAGGCTGTACCTATGGATGTCTTGGTTGTCTTCCAGCTAAGCTTTCCGTAAGCAAAAACCAGAATAAAACTCCCTATACAACCAACGGCAGCTGCTTCTGTTGGAGTTGCAACACCGAGAAATATCAGCCCGACAACCAGAAAGATAATAAAACCTAGAGGCAAAATATAACGTATCGTAGAAATAATCTTGGTTGATAGTGATATTTTCTTCACCTCATATGGTGGAGCTATAGAAGGTTGTAAAACGCATCTTGTGATGATATACGCCGCATAAAGAATAGCCATCAATAGTCCGGGTATAATAATGGCTATCAGCAACTTACCAATCGATACCTCTCCCAGAGCACCCATAATAATAGCCAAACCACTTGGGGGAATCATTATGGCTAATCCACCGCTACCCATAATCGGACCTAAAGTCATTGACTTCTTATAGCCGCGTTTCTCCATTTCGGGCACCAGTGTTGAGCCCATAACGGCTGTGCTAGCCATGCTGGAACCGCTTAACGTAGCAAATAAAGTACCGAAGCTTACAGCCAGAAATGAAAGCCTTCCTGGAAGTCTTCCTATCCAATTATCCAAAGCATCCATTATATTTGGGGTTATACCAGACTGAAACATCAATTCTCCCATGAGTATGAACATAGCCACGGGTAATAAAGTAAAAGTAGCAACGGATTCACTAAGGCTGAGAATAAGCTGGTGTAAACCAGGTTCGCCGCCCCAGAATATATAGACTCCTATGAGATTCACCAGCATGAAGCAAAATGCAATGGGTAGTCCCAGAACCATTAGAACTATAAAACTACCGATGATTAAAATCAGAGCAAATTGCCATTCCAATAGTTTTTACCTCATCATCTTAATAGCCAAGAGTCTGCTGTGTCGAGGGGGTTTCCGGTTTCTCAGCAGTCCTCCAACTCTCTACGTACCCGCAGGTTCTTCTGATAAACTGGATAAAAAGCAGAAGACTGCCAATGGGTATAACGGCCAGTATTGCTGCAGTGGGTGTTTGCAGCACAGTATAGAAATATAGTCCCCTCTGATAGTTGTCCCAGGTTACCAGGGTGCCGTAATAAATCAGAGCTAAGCTAATGATTATACCGAAGGCGGAGCTTACAATATTAGCTATCGCCTGTTTATTAGGGCCCATGCGTTTTAAAACCAGGTCCATTTTTACATGGCCTTCATTCCGAAGAAGCCATGCCGCCCCCAAGAAAGCAATGAATAGGAGTGAATACTCGCAAAATTCTATCACCCATACTTGCGGAAGATTGAAAAAAGTTCTTAAAACGACTTCGGAGGTCACAGACAACATTATAAATATGAGCAATACTGCAGCTAAAAAGGCAAACGCATTAACGATCCAATCAAAAAATCTAGCTAGCTTACGTAATGCTTCCATATTGATTCCTCATGTTCTTTTCAAATGTTTCAGTAGCCATGTAAATCTAATTGATCGTGTTGTACTAACAACTACCAGAGGCCTATAAATTGCTTTTTTACATCTATATAGATATACTCATTTAACCCGCTTCGACTTGAGAACAAAGCGATTAATCAATATCATTAAGACTATTCAGTTCAATTACAAAAGCACGACTATATTTATTGGTTATTTCTTTAGAAGCTTTTGCAGTTTCTGATAATCTTCCGGACTTACCTTCTCTTTAACTTCTTCCCACCTTGGATTCCTATATACATCCAGGACCCATTTAGCATCCTCTGCCGAGAATGTAATCGGCTCCATTCCGTTATCCATCATGACCTTTTTTTGTTGCTTTACAGAATCGGTAAAATAATCAACGCATTCCGGTTCAAGCTCAATCCAAGTACTTTTAACTAAATCCTGAAGATGTGAGGGGAGTTTTTCCCAGGAATTCTGATTTATTAGAACCGCTACTCTAGATCCGGTCAATGGGTGGGCTATCCAATAATCTGATACCTCATATAAGCATGTATCTACTATACTCGATGTCGTAGCATGAAGACCATCAACTGTACCACGTTCCATTGCGGTGTATACATCTCCAAGCGGCATGAATACAGGGGTAAATCCCAGTTCCTCGAGGTATGAGTAATAAGTCTCTACCGCCCGAACTTTTATCCCCTTCAAGTCTTTACGTCCGCTTACCTTCTTTGTCAGAGCTACAATACGTTCGTTGTTAGTTATTGTTGATCCTAGCATATAAAGACCCGCTTCAGCATGCTTCGGTTGCATAAATTCATAAAAGCCCCTCTCTCTTTCCTCCACGATATTTATTTCTGTGAGAACCCAGGCCCAAATTGATGGTACCATCGCCTCGTATGAGCCGGTATTCAGAGCATTTACATCGACTACGCCGGATCTTATTGCTTCAGCCTGGTTTTTACGAGGGATTGCTTCCGGCCCGCCAATTATTTCAATAGTAAGCTCGCCTTTAGCTCGCTCATTGACTCTATCGGCCAAAACATTGAGATATTTAACAGTGTCATTAACATGGGGTACAAATGTTACAGCCTTCCATACAATCGGTTCTGCTTTTGGTGCAGGCGCTGGAGCCGGTGCCGGTGATGGAGAAGGTGCAGTCGGCGGGGGTGGAGATGCACAAGCTGATAAAATCGACAGTAATAGAATGGTTACGACCAGGAATAGAGTTCCCAACAGTCTAAGATATTTCTTTTCATTCATTATGTATACTCCTTTCTACTAATAATTAATAATTCTTTTAAGTCATAATATTTTCCTCCTCCGAATTAGACTCAGTATATTTTCCTGGACACCGTGTAGAAATTTGATAAATACTATTGATTTAAATTTAAATAGGTAAGCGCATTAATTCACGGGCGTTATTCTCGAATATCTTTCTCTTATCATTATCGGGAATATTCATTTGTTCGATAGCTTCTATTGTAGTTCTAATGCCGAACTCACCTATCTGCGGGTCAAAGGGCATATCAGATGCAAAAAGTAAATGGTCGGCACCAAAGAAATGATAAGCGCACATTAACGCCGGAGTATTGCCCACGATTGCGGTATCATTGTAGAAACGCCGTAAATAATTAATTAAAGGCTCTGGAAGGCTCTCACCAAACTTCCATTTGAAACGTGTCTCAGTCAGATTATAATGATTGGCTATTTTGGGGGCGAAGTAAGGTATCATGGCACCACAATGATGAGTAATAATCTTGATATCAGGGTATCTCTCCAGTATGCCGCTTAATGTTAATCTAAGCATGGCCACTGAGGTTTCATACGGTAAGCCAATAGTTGCAAATATATCATATTTTGATTCATTTTCGGTGGGATAATCAGCCATCTCACGCTTCCTTACCGGATGTAACCATATCGGCAAATTATATTGGTGCATTCTTTCGTACATTGGTATAAACTCAGGCAGATCTATCGGCTTGCCGCTGATAGGAGTGCGAATTAGCAGTCCTCGAAGATTAAGCTCATTGATAGCCCGATCCAACTCTATTAGAGCCGTGTCCATGTCACTTAGTGATAAAACGGCTGCAGCCCCGGCAAAGCGGTTAGGATATTTAAACACCAACTCAGCCATCTCGTCATTAACCCTCTTGGCTAGATCGATAGCTTCTTTGGAATCTGACGCCAGCTCATCCACCGAAAAGCCCACCAGTGTTAATACCTCCACCCTATCCGGAAACTTGTCCATAACCCGAAATCTCTGCTCTAGATCAAATAACGTAGGAACACCCTCAACTCTACCTTTCATAATTTTTAAGCCAGGGCTGTCCTGCTTGGACAGATAATTCATAATTTTTGGCGGCATTATGTGAGCGAAAGCATCTATTTTCATTACGATTCTCCTTAACTCTCAGACAATTAGCTTCAAGCTATTATCGTCCCTTGAAAAGAATTCAGCCCAGCAGTTTAGCAGCATACTCACATTGCTACATGGATACTATTTGTATTATAAGATAACTATATGTTTGTAATATAATATATCGTATATACCATACAGTATATCATTTGATGTCAAGCATAACGTTAACATAAATATTGGTCTATTAATAAAATATCGACTATAATATGGTAATTTATAATTAGCAATCTTTACATTAGTTTAAAAATGGATGATTTTTTTGCCGATCCCAGCTACAATTTATGGATTTTACTAAACCATACCTACGATGCTATCTATAGAGCTCGCAATAAAGAGCTAGATCGATACGGCATCCACATTAGACAGGCTGCAATAATATTTCATATTAAAGCTATCGGCGAAAAAGCAACTATCGCTGAAATTTCCAGGTGGCTTTTTCGCGAACCGCATACCATTGCCAACACTTTAAAAACACTGGAAAATCATGGACTGGTAAAAAAGACTAAATCAAAAAATGCCAGGACACCGATGACCTTTGCGTTAACCGAGAAAGGGGAGGCTGCTTTCGAACAGATCATCAAACGTGAGTCAATTCATCAGGCAATTTCCGCTCTTTCGGAAGAAGATTTAAAACACCTGGAAATGTCCTTAAGGAAAATTAAGGATCAAGCAATGTCTCAGTTAATTGAATTGAGAAAACCACCACTCCCCTTTTTGTAAATACCTGTAACAAATATTTATCCATGTAATAGAGTCTATATTCCAATTCAACGTATACCGGTGTCAATATCTATATCGACTATTACAATCTGGCCGGACTGTATATCAATCTTCTTTGGGACATCACTACTATTATCAATACCGCCGCGGTTGATATCGACTACATATTTGCCGGGCTTTAGCTGAACACTATATTTAGCTTTTGCACTCTGGCCTATTTGTATAAGATCCACTTCTTTTACTGCTTTAGTCTTTGACTGATTGTATATAACGACTTTTCTTGCCTCGAAGATTTGTGGAGGTACCGGTTGTTTTTCACCAGGTCGTTCGACCGGCCATATCGGGCCTATTGTTACGGTTCCTTCCAACGTGCCGGGTGCTATTTGTTCATTTTGACAGCCAATCCCAAGGAGCGCTGAAGCCATTAAAACAAATAGTGCTGCAATTATAAAACGTCTACTTTTATTAACTATACCACTCATATCCGGATTTTACTCCCAGCCGTGCTTCTGCTATAGAAAAAGACTAAGTACAAAGGGTATTAAATAGAGAATGATGATAGCTATTAATGGAGTGATGTCGAACGGACCCAGCCTAGGAATTATCCGCCTTAGTGGAGATAATACTGGCTGAGCAACAGTATCAAGTAAAACAATTAATATGTTATCGCGAGAAATTGCAAACCAAGACAAAACAGCCCGTATAAAAATGATAAATATTAAAATACGGCAAAAATAATGGATGAAACCAATTATCCAGTCCAGGATTACCGGTTGAAATCCATTGCTACTTGCAGCTAAGAGTATTGAAAGCAGCAAGAGAACAATCCATATCCAGAATGGCCTCTTCGGTAATCGTAACCGCCCCCTCGTTGATCTCTGTTCTTTCTTCCAATAATCATCATACCACCATGGTCTACCCATTGATTCAAACGCTCCCACTCATATTAAACATCATAAGTAACTGTCTAATCTTATACACTAAAGCAGACCGCTACAGCAAGTTCCTCATGCCGGTTTTAACTTTCATAGACCGGATTCTTAAGTTAATATCGGTGAACATTGGTAATAGAATAAGTATACCTGATTTGTTTGAACAAAAGATCAAACAGGTAACTGTAGCTATATCTATTGTTCTTTATTCTCTGTTAATGTAAAATTTAATATTATAACGACTGAATATCTTATGGAATTTATCAAAATATAGGTGGTAGACATGTCGGATAATATCAGTAGCTCATTCGCTATTGGATTTGTTACGGGAGCAGTACTGGGTTTAGCTGTTAGCTTAATTTATACTCCATTTTCAGGTAAGGAATTAAGAATTAAAATGACTGAAATGGTTGATGATATAACAGCAAGAATAGACAGATTTAGTCACCCGGATAAATATTCAAGAATAAAACCCTGATTTAATTGTTAATAACAGTGGGTAAACATAAGCATTAGTACCCGTGTCCGTTCTAGATTTAACCACCCCATCATTGCGACACTGATCGGGATCAGAAACTCATTTTACATCTTTTTCTTTATGGAAAATATAAAGCAGACTAAGAAAATGACGAACCGCCATTTACCAATATGGTCTGGCCGGTAATAAAATCACTATCTGCTGAAGCCAGAAAAATGATAGTCCCTACCAGGTCCCGGGGATATTGCATTCGTTTCAGGGCTCGTCGGGATATCGCCTCTTTCCTTCGCTCAAAGCTTTTCACATCGTCAGGATCTTCGCTAAACGTGGAGCCCGGGGCTACGCAGTTCACATTTATATTGAACTCTCCCAGTTCGTTTGCCAGTACCCTGGTTAAACCGATGACACCGCCTTTACTGGCCACATAATGTGCGAAGTGAATCCTCCCGATTGAGAAAGTGTCCGATGTTATGTTGATTATCTTCCCGGACTTCTGCTCTTTCATATAAGGGAAAACAGCCCGTGCGCAAAGAAATGGTCCCTTAAGGTTCACCGCCATTATCCGATCCCATTCCTCGGGATCCAATTCATGAAAAGGTGCTATGGTAAGTCTTGGCCTCATGTAAAAGGCGGCGTTGTTAACCAGGATATCGATTTTACCAAAAGCCTCGACGGTCCTTTTCGCCATCTCCAGAGTACTTTGTTCAATCGATACATCTACTTTCATCGGCAGTGCTGTACCACTATTTGCCTCTATTTCCTTAGCAGTGGAGGCTGCGGTTTTTTCATCTATGTCGGCAATCACTACCCTGGCCCCTTCATCGGCTAAGCCAAGACAGTATGCTTTGCCGATGCCGCTGGCCCCTCCGGTTACTATGGCGACCTTTTCTTTTAATCTCATATATCACCCCCAAAATGAATTAATTGTCGGATACTCCAAATTATTATATTACCACTTAAACAGGAGCATCCACTAATAGCAACCACCAGTTACCTTGATACCGGTTACACTTTTTAATGTTTCCCGCGCTCAAGCTCAACTATTGCGGACACGTACTTGCCAACGTCCATCTATTAAATGATTTATAATTCCGCTACCTTTTAACCAGTTTTTTACCATGCGAATATTCCATTTTATTCTAGCTGGTAGTATAATCGTTCAACATTAACTGAAAGACATTGAGGGCTGATACTAATTCTAGAGTTTTTACAATAAGCAATAACTTCTAAAGGAGATTAACTAAAATGTCAGGTGAAAAAGATAAAAAGGAAGATTACCGCAAGGCTAAATTTGTGAATGAAGAAACTTTTATAAAAGGACTCGCCCTTGGCGGCCACGGGGGATTGCCCTCAGCAATTGATGTTAAGGATGGCAAAATAGTCAGAATCAGACCTTTCCACCTGGATTGGAAATACGACAAGAAGGAGTTCAATCCCTGGACAATAAAGGTACGGGGTAAAGCCTTTGAACCACCTATGAAAATATCACAACCCGCTTTCAATATTGCCTATAAAAAGCGTGTTTACTCTCCCAACAGGATCAAGTACCCCCTGAAGCGGATTGACTGGGATCCTAACGGGAACAGAAATCCCCAAAACAGGGGCAAGAGCAGGTATAAGAGAATCTCTTGGGATGAGGCTACGGACATAATTGCCAGCGAGATAAAAAGAGTAATAGCAAAATACGGACCATATTCTATTCTCGCACAGGCCGATGGACATGGGGAGTCTAAAATAATACATACCGCCCATGGTTGCCAGCATGTGTTTCTCAAACTCCTGGGTGGCTGCACATACCAGGTAAGAACTCCGGATAGCTGGGAGGGGTGGTATTGGGGCGCCAAACATGTCTGGGGAATGGATTCAGCTATAGGTCACATGACTCCTCAAACTAATCTGGTCAAGGATGTTTCAGAAAATACTGAGATGTTGCTTTTCTGGGGCTGTGATCCGGAAACCACCCCCTATTTCTATATAGCTGGGCTGCCAAGCCGGCTGTGTTTTTTCTGGTCCGAGCTCGGGATAAAACAGGTATATATCTGCCCCGACCTGAACTATGGAGCCGCAATTCATGCCGATAAATGGATACCAATACTGCCCAATACGGATGCAGCCCTGCAGCTGGCCATAGCCTATATCTGGATAACCAAAGGAACGTACGATAAGGATTATGTGGCAACACATACCGTTGGTTTTGAGAAGTTTGCCGACTATGTTCTGGGAAAGGAAGATGGAATCCCCAAGACACCGGAGTGGGCATCCCAGAAATGCGGTGTACCCGAATGGACCATTAAAGCGCTGGCCAGGGAGTTCGCTGCCAAAATTACATCAATAGTACACTCATTTGGTGGTTCCTATATCAGAGGCCCATATTCCAGCGAACCAGCTAGACTTGAAGTGATATTATTGGGGATGCAGGGATTGGGGAAACC
>CAZEAR010000070.1:0-10513 GCA_964510365.1 uncultured Dehalococcoidales bacterium
CCATACAGGGGCCTGAAGGAACCCCGGTTGTTCTAACATTGATTCGCGAAAATGAAGATGAACCGGTGGACATTGAAATAATTAGAGGAGAGATAACAATAAAAAGTGTCACCTGGGAAAAGAAAGATAATATCGCTTATATAAAACTGTCAGGCTTCATGCAGACAACCAACGACGATTTAAAAGCTACTTTAAAATATATAGCTGCTGAAAAAGTCGATGGTATTATTCTCGATTTGCGCAATAATCCCGGCGGCCTTTTGAATTCAGCTGTTGACGTAGCCAGCCAATTTCTTACTGAAGGTATTGCCGTTGATGTAGTTGACAGTAATGGCAATCACAGTCCTATAAAGGTCAAATCCGGTGGACTTGCTCCTGATTTACCACTTATTGTACTGGTCAACAATGGCAGCGCTAGTGGCAGTGAAGTCCTTGCCGGTGCTTTACAGGATTATGGCAGGGCAAAATTGGCCGGCACCAAGACCTACGGGAAAGGCAGTGTTCAGATAATACGTAATTTAACAGATGGTTCGGCGGTACACCTGACTATTGCTCGCTGGTATACTCCTCTTGGAAGACCGATTCAAGGAACGGGATTGACACCTGACTATGACCTTGATTTAAAAGGCGACGATTTAATCCAGTGGGCAATCGACTACCTGAATAACAAAACGATTACTTATGATCCTCAGCTGAGTGTTAACAGTCTGCGGACATAAAAAATCTTTCTCCGACAACCAGCCTAAGTCTCGATAATATCTTTTGTACTTGGTATTGTGTCGGTGATACGGTCATCGATCTTTGTGGCATCATCAAGTGCCTTGGCTAAAGCTTTAAATATCGCTTCCGCTTTATGATGATCATTCACACCACTAAGTATTTTAGTATGTACATTGAATTTTGCTTCAGAAGCGAACGACACCAAAAAATGACGGATAAGGTCTGTGGGCATCTCACTAACCGCAGGATCGACTATAGCGGTCTCGACTGCCGCATAGCCCCGACCACCGATGTCCAGTGCTACCATTGCCAGTACATCGTCCATAGGCACTATGGCATGTGCCATCCTGATAATACCGTGTCGGCTGCCCAGAGCTTTGCTGAATGCCTGGCCAAGGCAAATGGCGGTATCCTCGACGACGTGATGCTGGTCCGAACCGGTGGCAGAAAGCTTTAAGTCGAATACACCATGCTGTGCTAATTGGCCCAACATATGATCGAAGAACCTGATTCCTGTTGTTATTTCGAACTGACTGCTGCCATCGATATTCAGTTCCACCTTTATATTTGTTTCCTTGGTATCCCGTTTAACGGTTGCTTTTCTTTCAGCCATAGCTCGGTCTCCCCAATTTTATTAGTACTATAATAATATTGATGTTGCCGTTCAAATTCTATACTATAATTTAAGGTTAATCCATACCCTTAAGTGCAGTTATTAAACGATCTGTTTCTTCCGGTTTGCCTATACTAATCCTCAGGAAATTCTTAAGCTCCGGTGTATCGAAGTAACGAATAAAAATCCCCTTTTTGCGGAGAGAAGTATGAATCTCTTTCGCCCTGCTGTTCAATATGGAACAGAGTATAAAATTAGCATCGGATGGATATGTTTTTATCCAGCTAATTTCATCGAGTTTAGATCTCAGTCTATCACGTTCGTCTACTATTAACTTTATGGTCTTTCTCAGATGTCCGATATCCTTCACAGATTCGATTGCAGCTACCTGAGCAGCAACATTGACATTGTACGGCTGCTTAATTTTCATAAGATAGTCCGCAATTTTAGCAGGGAAAATGCCGTAGCCCATTCTCAGGCCGGCCAGCCCTGCCCATTTACTGAACGTTCTCAATACAATAAGATTTGAATGTTCGGCCACTTTTGAAGAAACAGTCACACCGCTAAACTCGGCGTAAGCTTCATCAATTACCACTATTGCATCAGTTTTAAGCAACTCTAATACCTCCGGTTCACTGATAACATTACCTGAAGGATTATTTGGTGAAGCAATAAATATTACTTTTGTTTTCTCATCCAGAGCGCTTACTATCGAAGGTACATTTATTGAGAAATCCTTGTTCCTGGGTATATTAACAATTTGACCGCCGCAAACGCCGGTGCAGAATGGGTACATGCCGAATGTGGGGGGCAGGTTGACTACTTTGTCGCCTGTTTCAATAAATAGCCGCAATACCAGGTCTATTAATTCGTCACTACCGCTGCCTGCGACAATATGCTGAGGCTTTACATCGATGTACTCCGATAGGACTTCTTTTAAATCCCTCTGTTCAGGATCGGGATAAATATGGTAATAGGGATACTTGGCCAGGGCTGCTTTTACCTTATCCGAGCAACCATATGGATTTTCATTGCCGTCAAGTTTAATTATACTTCGTGAAGAGATTTCCGATTGTCGGCTCAATATATCTACCGGCTCGATAGGCTGATAAGATATCAGTCGCTTTAACTCCGGCCTTATAAGATTATCGATATTATCAGATGAAGTCATGGCAGTCCCATTTCACAGACTTGATATTCCGGTTTAAAAATTACTTCTTTCCTACCTGCCGGTTTTTAGAATTTGGCGAAATCCGGCGATAAGCGATGAGATTTTCTCCTTCTTACTAACCGATTTAATACTGTTCCTATTACCGATAAGACAGGCAGTCGATTTAAAAAGTGTATCGATGATTTTAAGGTTGTGCTTGGCTATGGTTTTTCCTGTTTCCGTATTCTCAATAAGCAGATCGGCATCTTCCGGTATGAAAGCTTCGCTGGCTCCCCAGGTAGGAATTACCTTATACTGGCTGAAATGATTATCCCTGAGATATTTGTCGGCAATATTTACATACTCGGATACAACACGAAATGGCGATAATTCACCTGTTGCCACGAGTTCTTTAAGTTCAACAATCGTGTTTGCTGGAAAGTCTTGACTTACTACAGCTACGATTCTAACCGCGCCGAACCCCAGATCGAGAAGTTTTACAACCGGACTCGATGGAAAACGGTAAACATGGTCATACAGCCAGTCAATGCCTGTTATGGCCAGATCGAAGTTACCATTTGCCACCTGCTGAGGCATATCTTGAGGCCTGATAACTTTTATCTTTAGCCATTCCAGTCCTGTATCGGGCCTCCGGCTTATTTTTTCTTTGGAATAGTCCTCAAATTTGAATCCCGCTCTATTCAGGAAATCCACGGTCGGGGATTGTTGATGGCCGTCTGCAAGTGCCAGCGTTACCGTATCTTTCGACGCTTTATAATACACTCCATTGGAGTAGCCGTTCTGCCTTGATTCAATAGCGGTCCATGGCTTATTAATTAATTTAAGTCCTTTATTAAAAAGGGTTATTATTTCACTGAGGTCTTTGGTTTGAAGGTTTTCACGGTTAGCTATAATAACAGCATTTGTTGAAACCAGATTGGCTATTGGGATCAGGTTATATGCTCTAACATCAGAATCATCCTTCGCTCGAATTACAACCAGGTCAGTATTTTCCGGTGGATATGCTTCAGCTGATCCCCATACCGGAAATATTTTGAACCTCCTTAACCTGTAATTTAAAGCAACAGTTTCTGCAATATTCGGGTATTCTGTTGCTATTTGCCAGCTATACTGCTTTGAAGATAGAGAGTTTACAGTGGTTACTCCGGCATTCCGGCTTGATGCTAAGAATAAAAAACCATTATTGTATTCAAGGTCGGCAATTTTTACTACAGGGCTCGATGGATATTTCGCTAAAAGCTCCTCGACCCAATCAAGACCGCATATGCCCAGATCATAATTTCCGATTGCAACTTGAATCGGAACATCTTTCTCTTGAAATATCTTGGCACTGAGATTGGGAAAAGCTGTGGAATTCAGGCGATAAATGCGGGAATCCGAGTTATAGTTTTCCAGACCTAAATTAATTTCATTTAAAAAGCAAGACGTAGCCGATAGAAGGCCGCCCTTTGGTAGTGCTATTTTGACATTATAGACTTTGCTTTTACTTGGCAAGATATATTGAGCCCCCTATTATTTCAATTACACCTGCCATTGTAGCGGCTTCATCCACTCGATTTTGCTTGCGGTCCAGAACTATAAAAGGCAACGGTTTCGGTTGCACATTTACCATCCAGCGCCATTCAGTGGGATTTCCATTGAAATCGAGTTCAGCAACATATCCGGCCTCACGAAGGGATTGCCCCAGCTTAAAACAAGACAGAATAACATCCTGCGATTTATCCATACCATTCACCAGTACACCTAGTTCTTCATTCCGTCCGATTTTAGGTTTGACGATATTCATTAGTGGTTCAATATAAAGTGCGAAGCCGCAAGCCGGAGTGTTTTTGCCTCCTATTAGAGGAACCAGATCATCATATCTACCGCCGCTGCCCAGTTTCTTATTATTGGAAGTAAATTGGAAGCAAATCCCGGTGTAATATTCGAAACCGCTCGTTGAGGTGACATCTATCTGGTATGGACAGTTTAAAGTATCGAGCAGATGAGTAATATTTATGAAATTTTTAAGCTCTTCTTTAAAAATATTTGAGATGTCCGAGAATGCTTTGAAATTCTCTAAAAAACCGCTTGTTTTTCCTTTCAAATCCAGCAAAAGTGCCAGTATTCTATTGATTTCTGGAGTATTTACCTTGGTTTTGACCAGTTCTTTCCACTCGCCGTCTCTGATTTGATTAAACAGCTTCGATTCTTTCTCCGGTTCCAGTTTCAGTTCCTTTATTAGTGCTTTAAGCATACCGGCATGAGACAGTTGCACATTAATATCATCGATGCCTGCATTCTGCATTATTTCTAGAGCAAGTAAAATAGTTTCTACATCCGATGCAGGTTTATCATCACCCAACAGCTCTACACCGCATTGCCAGTTTTCTCTGTTAACGGTACCTGTTTCCTCGAAAGCAAAGACATTCGTTACGTAAAAATACTTTGCTTTCTTATTCGATGAATTCTCGATATAAAGTCTGACAACAGGTATAGTACCGTCAGGCCGTAAAACTACTCTTTCTCCACTCCATCCATCCCAATCGAGAAATGAATATACTTTATTTAGCATACTGGGAGTAAGTGTGCCGGCCGCAGTAAATAAGTGGAGATACTCCAGCACAGGCGTCTTAACCTCCTGATATCCCCATTTAATACAGGAATCCCGAAACGTATCTTCTATATGTCTAAAACGGTAAGTATCTTCAGGGAGTAAATCACGGGCTCCCTTGCATCTCTGATTCTTCATTTTCAATATAATCCTAATTCAAGTTGACCTATTCTACACTAATATTATTAACCCCTTCAATATGTATTTGCTGTTCGTTTGAGCCTCGGTTATAATTGAAAACGGCTGGGCTATTATGATTAAAAATGCTATACGATTTGTATATATTATCTTATTCGCCTCATTTCTATTAATGTCTGTTTTTAACGGTAAAACTGAGGCAAAATCTTCAAATATCGAAGTATTACGGGTAGACGGGACCATCGTCCCGGTTATAGCCGATTATATAAAACGCGGTATTAATGAAGCTGAAGCTAAAGGAAGTACGGTTTGCATCATTGAACTTGATACACCAGGGGGACTTTTAGATGCGACCGAGGATATTGTCCAGTATATTTTGAATGCAAGGCTACCTATTGTAGTCTTTGTTTATCCCAGCGGAAGCTGGGCAGCCTCTGCGGGAACGTTTATTACCATATCTGCCCATATAGCAGTTATGGCGCCGGGAACTACCATAGGTGCGGCACATCCGGTAAGCGGCTCTGGCGAAGCAATACCTGAAGATGTACAGAAGAAAGCAACGGAATATGCATCTGCCTGGATCAGAAGTATAGCCGTCAGCCGTGGCAGGGATCCGGAACAGGCTGAACTTGCTGTGAGGGAAAGTAAATCATTCACGGTTGCCGAAGCGCTGGAAAACAAGCTCATTGATTTTCAAGCTGAAAGCTTGGAAAGCCTTATAAATCAAATCAATGGCAGGGAAGTTACCCTGGCGGATGGAAGAATAATTACCATAGATACAAGCGGCGACTTGATAACCAGAAATGATAAGAACATTGCCGAAGACTTATTGCACAGTATCAGTAATCCGAATATAGCGTATATTCTCCTTAGTCTTGCTACAATCGGATTGATTACCGAGATATCCAATCCGGGCATGATATTCCCGGGAGTTATAGGAGGCATTTGTTTATTAATAGCCTTTTATTCTCTGGGAACACTTAATGCATACTGGGTAGGGATATTATTAATGATATTGGCCTTCGGATTATTTATCGCAGAGATTTTTACGACGACATTTGGTATACTTACGGCTGGAGGACTTGCCTCATTGATAATTGGATCGTTGGTACTGTTCGCCAATAATCCTCCGGCGCTTGAAGTTAATAAAGGATTAATTGCCGTAGTCTCCTTGGTTATTACTGGCTTTATAGTATTTGTTATCGGAGCTATAATACGCGGGCAGAAGCGTAAAACAACCACCGGGAGTGAAGGTCTGCTGGGTGAGGTAGGGGTCGTTGTCAAAGCGCTTTCACCGAAAGGAAAAATTTTAATAGACGGAGAACGCTGGAATGCAAGTATTGACAACGGCAAAGCAGATATCGGAGAGGAGGTGACTATTACCAAAGTCGACGGATTAAAGCTTGTTGTATCTAAAAAGAAAGAATAAAGGAGTATGATATGGGTGATGCAGTTATTATTGGCGTCATTGTAATAGTAGTTTTTATTTTACTGACCGCGGCTATCAAAATTGTCAATGAATATGAACGCGGTGTTATATTCCGTTTGGGTCGTTATGTTGGAAACAGGGGACCGGGACTTATACTGTTAATACCTTTCATTGAGCGAATGGTAAAAATTGATTTGCGCGTTGTAACTATGGATGTACCAACACAGGAATGTATTACCTTGGATACGGTAACTGTAAAAGTAGATGCCGTAGTTTATTTTCGTGTAATGAAGCCTCAGGATGCAGTGCTAAATGTAGAGCAATTTGTTAGAGCTACATCCTTACTGTCTCAAACTACATTGAGAAATGTAGTAGGTCAATCGGAGTTGGAAGATCTCCTGGCTCACAGAGATAAGATTAACGAGAAGTTACAGACACTTATTGACGAAGGAACTGAACCCTGGGGTATAAAGGTGAGTATGGTAGAAGTTAGAGATGTGGAATTACCTGAGACCATGCAGCGTGCTATGGCAGCTCAGGCTGAGGCGGAAAGAGAAAGACGCGCTAAGATCGTTCATGCCGACGGTGAATATCAGGCTGCAGAGAAATTGGCGCTGGCGGCAAAAGTTATTGCCACTCAACCGACCGCATTACAACTTCGATACTTACAGACGCTGGGTATGATTTCCACAGAAAGAACCAATACTATCGTCTTCCCTGTTCCCATAGATTTGCTTGCTCCAATGATGGAAAAAGCCAAATCAGGCAAAAAATAAGTGGAATTCAGTGCGCCTTTGCCAATAATAAAAAGGCAGGGGCGTACTGATCTTTATATTATCGATACATCGCCGACATATAATTCGGTTATAGTACCATCCTTTTGTCGAAGTAAAATGTTCCCTTTTTCAGTTACATCTTCGGCAATACCCTTAATAATATCTATACCTGACCTGATCTGTATTTCTCTGCCCAGTATTTCCATATTTGATTTCCATTCATTGTAAGCAGATTTGCCGCCTAAAGCATTTTTATATAGCTTTTCCATTTCCAATAATAAATTGCAACAAATTTCATTCACTTGCACCTCACGACCGATTTCATTCGACAAACTTGTAGCTACAGCAGCAATTTCGGGAAATTTCAAAGGATCAAGATTAATGTTCATGCCGATACCAATAACTGTATACTGTATCTCAGATGCTTTCACCCCGTTATCTATCAGGATACCGCAGACCTTCTTACCTTTGATAATAATGTCGTTGGGCCATTTAATGGTACTATCTAGATTGCAGATTTTTCTGATAGAACGGACTACAGCAACGGAGGATATCATAATAATTTGAGATAACATATTTAAAGGAGGACGAAGTATTATCGACATGGCAATATTATTTACCGGTGATAGCCATATTCTCCCCAATCTTCCTGTTCCTGCTGTTTGTCTTCCGGCTATTATAATGGTTCCCTCATCTGCTCCCTTTCGAGCAACCGATCTGGCGAGTTTCATTGTCGAATTAAGTGATGCACGGTAATATATTTTCTTGCCTATTACGTTTGTATTTAAATTATTTGTTAGATATGTTTTGATATTATTCTGGCTCTTTAACATTCTGTTTATATCTTTCGCTCAAATAAATTTTAGTATATATATAGGGCTGTAGTTTGTCTACATATAAAAAGCTAAGACATATTGACAATATCGGTATATCAAATTAGCATTTGCAATATGAATTATTAATTATTAAGAATATTTTTAGAATTATTTTAACAATAACTCGACATCTTTCGATTCTTATGCTACTGTTGTTAATAATAGAATAGCTGGAAATATTACCGGTATAATTATGGAATATCGTTAAATATTTGGCAGCATAAATAAATGTAGATTATTTCAACTTATTGATTTTTAATTGATTTGCCCTTATATTATATGGAGGTGATGCGTTGAAAAGATTGCTGATAATACCATTGATTCTAATATTATTAGCTTGTAGCTGCATTCCCGTGACCACGGTAGTCGTTGAAGAGATCGGGGAACCACCTGTTGCACATATCGACTCCATATCTTCAACCAGGATCTTCCAGGGCGAACAAATATCATTCAACGGGCATGGAACTGATTCCGATGGGACTGTAGTAGCTTATGAATGGAGATCCAGCCTTGATGGTATATTGAGCACTTCGGTAAGCTTCGATACTTCTGATTTATCAGCAGGCAAAAACGTCATTTATTTTAAAGTCCAGGATAATAGCGGGACATGGTCAAAAGAGATATATCGCGATATCATCGTTTTACCACCCGGTTCTGCCAAACCAATAATAAATTCCTTCGCTGTTAAACCTAATATTATTACCAAAGGAGACACCGCGACTCTATCATGGGACGTCAGAGGTGCGGAAATCGTAAGCATCGAACCGGATATAGGGGATGTACGCCCGTCCGGTAACAGAGAAGTCTCCCCGGTTGTTGAAACATATTATACACTCACAGCTACCAATGATGCTGGCAGTATGTCAATGGATATTAAGGTTAATGTTAGTCCGGTAAAAATTACTACTATCGATGTTTATTCCGTTATCGGGGAAGAGGGGCATGTTAGCCGGAATGGGAAAATCGGCCCAACTCCTGAAGTAGGAGATAATACCTCGGGAGATTCATTTCAGGCGTTTATGAGTTTCGATATCTCTATGATACCTGCCGGCTCTACTATTGTGGATGCTTCGCTCGATATAAGTCAGTATCTTGAAAGTGGCAGCCCGTTTGGTGCCTTAGGAGGACTCGGCATTTTTCATCAACAATATGGCAAATTAGATAAGCAGGACTATATTTCCACTTTTACCGGTACCGCTTTATTTATTACTTATAGTCCGCCCTACTTTTCTCTTTCATCTAATGTAATGACCAAGTCGATCCAGGATCAGGTCGATGCCGGTTCATCCCGTTTTCAAATAAGAATACAATTTGAAAAACCCATATTTTATTTCGGCCAGTCTGACAAATTATCTTTCTGGCCCGGTAAAAATAAAATTAATAATGTATAATTAATGTAAAATCTATTATTCTATAATTGTACAAAGGGGGATGCTATATGAAGAAAGTATCATTTTTACTACTGGAGGGAATAATATGAAAAAAGTATTATATTTATTGTTGGTAGCTGTAATATTTGCCAGCGGATGTATAACTGTTACTCCTACCACGCCTGGTGCCTCTGGCGATAACCAGATACCGATAGCATATATAGACTCAATATCACCGGCAAATGCTTCTCCCGGAGCATCAGTGGCTTTTAGTGGCCATGGGACCGACACGGACGGTACTGTGGTAGCTTATAGATGGCGTTCTGATATCAGTGGAGATATAGGCTCCGCAGCAAGTTTTAATACATCTACATTATCTGAAGGGGAACATAATATTTACTTCAAAGTCCAAGATAATAAAGGTGCCTGGTCTACTGAGGTCAGTAAAAAAGTCGTTATAGGTGCTGCTGCATCGGCAACTCCGATAATCAGCTCTTTCGTTGCTAACCCGGGGAGTATATCTTCAGGGGGTTCTTCTACACTTAGCTGGACTGTAACCGGTGCTACAACGGTAACTATTAATGAAGGAATCGGAGGAGTTGCATTAAATGGCACCAGAGTAGTTTCACCGGCATCTAGTACGGCTTATACTCTGACCGCTACCAATGCAGCAGGAAGCGTTACTGCTACTGCACAGGTTTTGGTTACACTATTAGTACCGATTCCTTCACCCAGTCCTTCACCTTCACCTGCACCTGCATCCGGCCTACCTGACTTGTCTATTCAGGATATAACACGATCGGGAAACACCATCTCTTACGTTATCAA
>CAZEAR010000071.1:0-10491 GCA_964510365.1 uncultured Dehalococcoidales bacterium
GAAAAAATCCCAGAGAATGGATTTTTCCTCGAGAAACAGATTGACAACAAAAGCATTATAGTTCTCCCTGAAGGAGGGCGCTCTCCGGACGGATCGATTCATAATTTTAAGCGCGGATTTATTTATATTTTAAGACACAGCTCATTGACTTTACTGCCGATCACGCTTAGAGGATTCTATAGTTTAAAGCCGCTGAAAAGGCCATATTTGGATCCCGACTCAGAGTTAGAAGTAGTGGTTCATAAACCCATTTATCGTTCGATAGTAGAAAGACTGGATGATGAGAGACTATTGAAACTGACTATTGAAACCATTAAAAAAAATTATAGACCGTAGTGAATATATTTATTGAAATAAAGATGTGTCTACAACAAACTCTTATCAAGACCTCGATTTTTTTATTGAGCAAGGCATTTAAAATGTCAGAAAGCAACGCAGAAACAAAGAGCAAATGAAGTTGAGGCGAAATAATTCTTATATTTTTCTAATTAATTTATAATTCAATTATAATGAATATACTGCGAATCAACTGCTACTATAAAGTCATCACATAGTTAGACCTTCTTGAGTAGTAATGCCGATCTTCAACGATGTAAAAGTAAAACATCAAAGATCGGCGTTACTATTTTTGTCTTTAAGAATAAGATGGGAGTCGATCGACCAGTTTGCGTATAAAAATCGAAGTGGCTTTATTGATAATATAGTGAATACCCGCTGCTATCGGACATAGTCTTATTATTGAGAAATCTGGTAGAAGTTTTAGACGAACAATATTATAGAGCAACTTTTATTATGACCGGAAGAGTTTGCAAGGAGGTCTTTCGTAATAATAACATAATAATGCGACTATTTTGTTATCATTGAATAAGGAGGAAGCCGTAATGAGAAAATATAGGTTGTATAGTTTATCAATTGTGCTGCTATTAGTTGCGCTAATGATATTTTACGCTGGTTGCGCTGCCAATAATCAGGATACCCAAAGTGAGTCAAATCAAGTTTTACCAACCGGTGGTAAATTGCTATATGAGGACGACTTTAGTAATCCTGAAAGTGGTTGGTCAAAAGAAAACACTGCGGAGATACAGCGAGATTACAGGAATGGCGAATATTATATCGGATTAAATAAAACTAACTGGATGTACTGGATATGGAATAGAAAGACACAGGTATTTACTGACTTTCTTGTAAATATAGATGCCAGGTTAGTTAATGAACCTTACAGCAATTACTATGGTCTGATTTTCCGTCACGAGGATGACAACAACTTCTATCGTTTCGTAGTAAAGGCAGATGGACATTACTTGATAGGGACAAGGCTTGATGGTGCCTTAACTCAGTTGCAAAGCTGGACAGATACATCCTATGTCAAGGAAGATGAGGAACAGAATCGTCTTAGTGTAGTTTGCAAAGGCTCCCAGATTAATTTATTTATTAATAAACAATATCTCACTACAATAAAAGATAAGTCATTTTCCAGCGGTCATGTGGGCATTATTGTAGGTTCGCCGGGAAATCTCAGCGTAGATGCAGCTTTTGATAACATTCAGGTATATAGCCTTAATTAAATAACCTTTAACCTAATAATTGGTGGAAACACTGGAAACCTCATATAGATTAACTCCGATTGATCAACTGGAGCAGAACTGAAGGGAATAAATCTGCAACCTTGATATTTCTAGCCGAAGCCAGCCGGTAAACCATAAATTTTTTATTATCAGACCGGATTCTAACGGTTTCCTAAGTAATTTCTAATGTTAATCTAATATACTGCCCGTAACATTATTCCTCAATATGATATTAATAACTTCCTTTCGATTTCCCCAAGATTATGCTTATGTCTAATCTCTATAATCTATATTATCATCCATCAACGTTCAGTTCATAGAGAAAGACAAATAACGAATTTGGAGAAACAAAATAATGTATCAAACATTTCAATGCTCTAATTGCAATTCCCCGAACTATATAGGTCAAGATTTTTGTGGAGGTTGCGGTCAGAAACTTTATTATAGTTGTCCCCAGTGTGGTTGTGGAATCGAAACTACGTGTATTAATTGCCCGAATTGTCGCACGACTCTATATTGGCCCACACAGCAATCGATGCATTTGCCTGTTGAGAGAGGCACCTTTAAGGAACAGAAAATAAAGTACAGACATTATCAGACGCAACAGAAAAAAAGAACAAATCCATTTGTTTTATTAAGCTTAAGTTTTGTAGTTATAGCAATTATTATCGGCGGAACAGTTTTTATTCTAAACGCATTATCGCAAGAGACGCTGCCCGCTACCTCAACTCCAGCCGAAGCGATATCGCAGCCAGATACAATTCCGTTAGCGGATAATCCATCAAATACTGATAATAAAATTACCAAAATAACAAATATGGAGATAACATCTATAATGGAAACAAGTGCCATTTTAACCTGGATAACAGACGATCCCGCAACCAGCCAAGTCGAATATGGAACAACTGATACCTACGGTTTAGCTACCAATTTGAAAATAGAATTGGTTACCGATCACAGTGTCACTATAACCGATCTTGATCCAGATACAACCTATTACTTTAGAGCAAAGTCGATAAACGCTGATGGCGATGAAGCGAGTTATGATTCGGATCAAACGTTTAAGACATTGGCTAAGGTTGATAATATTTCTCCTGTGATTTCGGCAATTAATGTCACCAATATTTCGCAATCAGGATGTACTATTACTTGGACAACAGACAAACCCACTACAAGCCAAGTCGAGTATGGTGCGACAACCGCCTACGGTTCATTTACCAGTTTTAATAAAGAACTCGTTACCAATCATAGCGTTACCATAACTGGTCTACAACAAAGTACAATTTATCACTATATAATAAAAACCAAAGATGATAGCGGAAATGAAACAAGCTCCGACAAAGATATGACATTCAGAACTCCCGCATCCGATAGCACTGTTCCCAGCTGTTGCCAATAGGACTGACTTTGAGCAGCAATGAAAAAATTAAGCATAATTAACGTAGTATCTTCAATAATCAAAACGGTGCACAATATGTCTTAAGTAACCTGAAATCTTCAAAGATTTTCTATGGTTGTTGGATTGCCACCCTATTCAACAACTCGTCTCTCAATTTCCTGTCGGAAAATCAATATAGCCAATGATTCGCTCTGGAGTACGGTTCCTACTGTCCAGTCGTCTCCCTTTTGTCTGAATTTTACCAATATTATTACTGGATTCCTTTTTGGGGGAACCTGTCATTTTTAGTTATCACTAATAATAACACTACCTATTCTCTTATATTGACACAGCTAAAAATTAGTGATAAACTCGCAATGCTTTGTGATTTTTCTCACAAAAATTAAGCAAATATTATAATAAAAGTTTTTTAAAAGTTAATAATACAGATAAAGAATTTTTCTAAGTTTCTATCATTACAAGTATTCTCTTATGCTGTTTGTGGTATTGCTGTATTGTAGTAAGACTAGGGAACAATACATTAATATAGTATAAAAAAGGAGGGTATCAAATGAGAGGTAAATGGAAACTTGCAACCCTAGTAAGTATTTGTTTGGTCTTAGCCGTAATAGTGCTACCGCTAGTAGCCTGCACTACACCGGCACCCACACCCACACCTGCACCCGCACCGGCACCTGCGCCCGCACCTGCCTACCAGCCACCCAAGTTAGTCAATGTAAACACAGCTAGTGAGAAGTCATCGGGATTTGCTGCTGGTAATGCGTTACTCAGCACCATAACGGATAAAACGGGAGTGGAATTCAGACTGACACCGGCACCGACATCCGTAGAAAGAGCCGAACAGGAGCGCTCGGGACTGGTAGACTTTACTTTTGGTCCCGGTGCCCATATCTACTGGAATTGGAATGGCGGAGCTGAAATAAATCAGAAAGGCTGGGGACCGCAGAATGAAAGGGCGATGTGGCTGGGAGGAACACTTTTTTCCGGTTTCATGACCCGAGGTGACTCCGGTATTAAGACAGTAGCGGACTTTCCAGGTAAAAGGATAGCTTATATGCCCGGTTATCCCGGCATGAACCTCAACATGGAAGGTATTATGAGATTCGCCGGTTTAACCTGGGACCAGGTCAAACAGGTTGAGGTCGGCGGTTATGGACCCGGAATGCAGGCTGTAATTGACGGTAAGGTAGACGTCATGTTTGCTACTAATCAAGCAAAACCGGCAATCGAGCTTGCAGCTTCTCCCCACGGCATACACTGGATACCTATGCCGGAATCAAATGTTGAAGGCTGGAAGAAGTTCCGCGAGATAAACGGCCCATGGGCACCTGCAATAGCCGATGTCGGAGCGGGTATATCCAAAGACAAACCTATAGAGATGATGGGTGCTTCCTATCATTTCCACGGACATATGGACCACATCGATCCGAATTTCGCTTACTGGTTCACCAAACAAATAGCAGAAAACTACGATGCTTTCAAAGATAAGCATGCCTATCTTAAAACCTTCACGCTGGAAACTGCACTTAACTTCAAATACCTCAATGTACCGTATGATGAGGGCAGCATAAAGTATTTCAAAGAGATCGGTAAGTGGACTCCGGAGATGGAAAAATGGACTCAGGATAAAATAGCCGAGTTTCCTGTTATTAGAGCGGCATGGGAAAAAGAGCATCCCGGCTGGTAATAATAACCAGAAGGATTAGCTACATCAGGATACAACATAATAATAGGAAATAAAAAAGGAAATTTAATTAGAACATAATAAAATAATCTATGAAATAGTCAAGGTAACATTTTTAGGATGAACCACAGCCGAAGATCAATAGTTAGCAGGTTTGAATTTATCAGGTAAATAAATCATCGATTATATCAAGGCTGTGGTTCATCTACATAACAAAGTTAATCTTGCCCAAAAGCTTTGATAAATGAGCACTGAAACTACTGAAAACACCCAAAATTTAAAGCGCGTTATTCCTACTAAATACAGGACGCTACATGGACCATGGCTTATACTGACCGCTGTTTTCCCTGCAATCTCTCTCCTTGTAGGTGTCTGGAATACGTTCCATTTAGATTATTTTGGTCTGACATTTATAGATATGGCTTACCTGTATGTACTGGTTGCCATATTTCTGCCTCTATGCTTTATATGGCAACCGCCAAGTCAAAGCGCAACTAAAGACACGGTCCCATGGTATGATATCATCATCGCAGTGCTCAGCTGTGGCATTCCCCTATATTTTTTCTCCAAGAGTATCGATATAATCTACGGATGGGTTGTACCCGATATAGCGCCGTTTCATGCCGTGATCCTCAGCGGCATCATGTGGGCAATAGCACTGGAGGCAGCCAGGCGGTCGGTTGGGTGGGTTTTCTTCGCTGTTCTCCTCTTTTTCTCAGCCTACCCTCTTTTCGGCGAGTTCATGCCAGGGCTGCTGCAAACGAAGTTCTTACCCCCGGAGCGGCTTATCCTGTTTCATTTTATGGGTGAAATGAGCTTCACCGGCATACCCCTGCATGTATTCGGCCAATTATTTTTCGGTTACATGCTATTTGCTATAGGCTTGATGGCCTGCGGCATCGGTGACTTCTTTAATCAAATCGCCGTGGCTTTACTCGGTAAAACCAGGGGCGGGAACGCCAAGGTAGCCATCGTTGCCAGCGGGCTTTTCGGAAGTGTCAGCGGTCACCCGGGAGCCAATATATTCGCCACCGGCGTTTTTACCATCCCCGCCATGAAAAGAGAGGGCTTCTCTCCCGAGTTTGCCGGAGCCGTTGAAGCCTGTGCCTCATCCGGTGGGACGTTAATGCCGCCGGTAATGGGGGCTGTGGCATTCATTATGGCGCAATTTCTAGAGATAGAATATGCCACGGTGGCCATCGTAGCAGCGGTGCCCTCCATTCTATATTACACGGTCCTTTTTGCCCAGATCGATGCCTATGCTGCCAAATTTAATCTCAAACCAGTCGAAGCAGGGATTACCATACCCCCTATCTGGAAAATTCTGTTTAACAATTTGCATCTCATCCTGGGCTTTGGAACACTGCTGTATATGTTATTCTATTTACGATTAGAGACATGGGCGCCCTGGGTAGCTACTGCTATTACCTTTGCTGCGGCTTTAGTCAGAAAGCACACCAGGTTAAAATTTAAGGACTGGATTAATTTTCTACAAGACCTGGGGAGAACGCTGGGCCAGATGATGGGGATTATGGGACCGGTGGGAATGATGATTGGTTCTCTAATTATAACAGGGATAGCTTATTCATTGCCTTATACTGTAGTAAGGATTGCCGGAGGTGAGATACTTCCATTACTCCTTATGGGAGCCGTAGCATCCTTTATCCTGGGAATGGGCGTTAGTATATCTGCCTGCTACATTTTCCTGGCAATAATTCTTGTTCCGGGCTTAGTAATGCAGGGAATCGATCCGCTGGCAGCACATATGTTTGTATTATACTGCGGGCTGTGGTCTTATATTACTCCTCCCGTGTGTTTATCTGCTTTTACGGCGGCGATCATAGCTGAAGGAGATGCCATGAAAACGGGCTTCGAGGCTATGCGCCTTGGTGTGGCCAAATATATCCTGCCCTTCTTTTTTGTGTTGAATCCGGCAATGATACTACAGGGACCGCCACTGGAGATACTCCAGGTCGTTTCTTCTGCTTTTGTAGGATTGGTAATTTTGAGCGGTGCCATGGAGGGGTATATATGGTATATCGGCCGTATCGGCTGGTTATCACGCGTTCTTTTCGTCGCCGGTGGATTTTTGCTGGGATTACCGGGCATGACAACAAATCTCTACGGCGTGGCTATTACAATAGGAATGGTCCTTATCATTCTAATTGTTAGAAAGATGCTAGGACCGGATAGATCCGATAGCATAATAGATAGATTCATTTGATTAACTTCGCACTTAAAAGCAGAAAAATACAGTGTTTAATAAAACCGGAAAAATTTGCTTTTCTTACAGCCAATTAAGCGGCGTAGACTAGCACAATAAAGTTCCGCAGAAAGGAAAATGGCCCGATGAAAGATCTTAGAGAATTTATAACCAAAGTTAAGGACTTAGGTGAACTCAGGGTAATCGAAAATGCAGACTGGAACCTGGAGATAGGAGCCATGACTTTTCTCGCGGCTGAAAATGCCAATCCTCCTGCTTTACTTTTTGACAAGATAAAAGGATACAGCCCGGGATACCGCGTTTTTACCATTCCTTTCACTACCGAAAAACGTATTGCCCTGGCACTGGGACTACCTCTGGAAGCCAGCCGTATGGAACTTGTTAAAGCCATGCGAGATAGAGCAATTAAATCGGACGTCTTCATTCCACCAGTGGAAGTTAAAGAAGCACCCATAATGGAAAATGTACATACCGGCAGCGATGTCGACCTCTTCGAGTTTCCGACACCCAAGTGGCAACAGTTAGATCCGGGCAGATATATAGGCACCGGCGACCTGGTTATAGTGAAAGACCCCGATACTGGCTGGGTCAATGTTGCCGTTTATCGAGTCCAGATTCATGATAAGAACACGGCAACTATTTTTATGGAGGTAGGCAGACACGGCAACATTATCAGACATAAATACTGGGCTAAAGGAAAGGGGTGCCCTGTAGCGGTATGTTGCGGCGGGAACCCGCTGTTTACCGATGCCGCAGCCTCGCCTTTACCGTGGGAAACATCGGAATACGATTATATGGGATGGCTGGGAGGAAAACCTGTAGAGATTATTAACGGACCAACAACAGGTCTACCGATACCCGCCTACAGTGAGATAGTCCTGGAGGGCGAGATGGTACCTCCGGAAACTCAAACACTACATGAGGGCCCATTCTCGGAATGGACCGGGCACTACGTCCACTCCGGACCTGTACCTGCTTTTAAAGTAAAAAGTATATTGCACCGAGACGACCCCATAATCCTGGGCAGGATTCCTTTTATCGGTCGCGGCATTGCTGCAGGGTCATCGCATATAATCAAAGCAGCCAGACTCTGGCGCGAGCTGGATAAATTGGTTCCCGGTATCAAAGGAGTCTGGTCACCCAGAGAGTTCGGGGGAACAGCCACCGTAATATCCCTGGAGCAAAAATATGGAGGGCATGCCAAGCAGGCAGCCCTGATGGCACTTGCCCATATGGGTTATATGCATAAATACATTATAGTGGTTGACGATGATGTCGATCCTTCGAATATTCGTGAAGTTACCTGGGCCATAGGCCTCAGAGCTGAACCGGAGGAATTCGATATTATTAGAGGATGTTTCGGGGGAGGCCTCGACCCTATTTTACCCCCTCATAAGAGAACTGCCCGTGATTTCAGTCATTCAGCAGCTATTATCCTGGCATGTAAACCTTACTACTGGAGCAAGGATTTTTCCGCTTCTGTCGACGTAGACCCGGAACTTCGGGAACAGGTCAAGAATAAATGGGGTACCATTTTATCTTAACTGTATCCTGTATAAAAGATTATACAAGTCTGTAAAAACAAACATAACAATTTTCCATATACCAATAAAACTGGTAAACTATCATCTGGTTGGACCAATCAACAC
The DNA here is from genome assembly GCA_964510365.1 of uncultured Dehalococcoidales bacterium. Lineage (GTDB taxonomy): Bacteria > Chloroflexota > Dehalococcoidia > GIF9 > UBA5629 > CAZEAR01. The sequence goes on from CAZEAR010000071.1 coordinate 8,522, forward strand.
ACCCGCGAGTATAAATTTCATTAGGAGTAACTATGTCTTATGATTTCCAGAAAATTCTTTACAATGTAGAAAAAAATGGTATTGCTCGAATAACCCTTAATGATCCGGAAAGAATGAATCCCCTGGGGTGGCCAATGCTCGATGAACTCGCTTCTGCACTCAAAATCGCTGAGAAAGATAAAAATATAAAGGTGGTAATTATTAAAGGCGCAGGGCGATGCTTTTCAACCGGTTATGATCTGTCTACTAACACTGATATATATGGAGGTGCACCTAAGCGAATTAAAGAATATGGCAATGGTGTTTGGAATAGCAGAGCAAGCGTACAGGGACATATAGCATACTGGCTTCAGATATGGGACCTCTGGAAGCCCGTTATTGCTCAGGTACATGGTTATTGTATTGCAGGAGCCAGTGAGCTCGCCTGTGCCTGTGACTTAATGGTAATCGACGATAACTGCAGATTCGGCTATCCTCCCATGAGATTCATGTCCTCCGGGGATGCATCTGCTTTATACTGCTGGCATGCCGGACTTAAGATAGCTAAAGAGATGGCGTTTGGAAGAGTTCTCAGTGGCAAGGAATGTGTACAGTACGGCTTTGCCAATTATAGCTGTCCGGTCGAACGATTGGAAGAGGAAACAACTAAATTAGCTGAAAGGATAGCTAATATTCATCCGGAGTTACTGTCCCTTAGCAAGAGGATGATAAACAAAACTTATGAAATAATGGGATATAAGACTTCCGTAGAGACCTGCGGTGAATATGACAGCCTTTCACACATGGGACAAGATTACGGTTACTGGAAGACTACTGAGGAACTGGGAATACGAGATGGAGTTAAAAAGTTAAATGAACCGTGGGGAGGAGTATAAATCTTGTACAGGTGCATGAGATACAGTTAAAGGCACTAAAAATTACGTTTGATTTAACATGGTTTTAATTATTTCTATTTATTAACATAAGGAGGCTATTATTAAAATGGAAGTCGGTCCACTTTCAGGAGTTAGAGTATTAGCCCTCGAGAACTGGCTAGCGGGTCCTTTCGGCTCAATGACTTTGGGCGACCTTGGAGCTGAAGTTATTAAAATTGAACCTACTCAAGGTGACGGAAGCAGGCTTAGCGATACGCCGGGTCATAAGGGTGAGTGTTGTCATTTCCTAGCCTATAATCGAAATAAAAAAAGCGTTGTCCTGGACCTCGGAACCTCAACCGGAAAAGAGGCATTCTATGACCTTGTTAAAAAATCCGATGTTGTATGGAGTAATTTCAGGGCAGGAGCCATGAAAAGGCTGGGCGCTGATTTTGATACATTGAAGAAAATCAACCCCAGGATAATTTGCGTTAATATAAGCGGATACGGCCCCTCCGGCCCGTATAAGGACTATCCTTCAAATGATTCGGTAGTCGCCGGTGTAAGCGGTATAATGAGTATTACAGGGGAACCAGACGGACGTCCGATCAGACCAGGCCCTGCTATACCCGATTTGGCAGGCTCAATGTACGGAGTAATCGGAACATTAAGCGCCCTATACGAGCGGGAGAAGACAGGTAAAGGGCAAAATGTAGAGACATCTCTATTAGGATCAGCCATAGCATTTATGGCGTTTCAAATAGCCTGGTATACCTGCTCCGGAGAGGTACTGCGCCCTCTGGGATCGGGATACTGGATGAGTGCCCCTTACGGAGCGTATAAGACAAAGGATGACTATATTATTCTGGGACCATGCTGGCCCAGAATCGCCAGGATTATTGGAGCGGACTGGTTAATCGATGACCCCAGGTTTGCTACATTGCCTTCCAGATTAAAACACAAGCGGGAACTAGATACCGAAATTGAAAAAGGCCTACAATCACTGACAGCAAACGAATGGCTAGAAATCTTACATGCTGAAGACGTCGTAGCCGGGCCACTGAACACTATAGATAAAACGGGCGGATTTCCACAAGTAAAACATATGAATATGAT
>CAZEAR010000072.1:0-10288 GCA_964510365.1 uncultured Dehalococcoidales bacterium
GCTGAACTGTACATACATGTTCTCAAGAGGGGAACGATCCGGTAATTGCGGCCAGGCTGGCAGGTCATGGAGATACTTGAGCACCATGGAGCACGCCTCCTTCGCATCTGTTTGAGGCATACTTCCGATTATAGTTGGTATACAGCCGAATTCCATATTACCTCTATTTTATTTTATGTATTTCCCGATCAATAATGCCAGGTCTTTTTTTACCTGTTGCGGGATTAGTTCCGGGGATGTAATGATAGCATTTTGCAATGCAGTTGCACAGAAACAATCCCTCGTATTTGGCAGACGGGAAACTACTAATCGCAAGATCGCTTTTGCTGTTTCGATATTACGGTGCAGGTGATCCAGAATTACTTCTACCGTTACCGATTCGCGGGTTGTATCCCAGCAGTCATAATCGGTCACAAAAGAGAGGCTGGCATAGCATATTTCCGCTTCGCGGGCCAGTTTGGCTTCCGGTATAACCGTCATACCTATTATATCTGCTTCCCAGGACCGATAGAGATCAGACTCGGCTTTAGTGGAAAATTGCGGGCCTTCCATTGCCAGGTATATGCCGCCTCTTCGGGCCCGCGGTGCAATTTCCCTGGCGGCTTCTGTTAATACACGGCTCAGGTCCGAACAGAAAGGTTCGGCAAAAGCTATATGCCCGACTATTCCTCCGGTGAAGAAGGTCCTTACCCTGTTTACGGTGCGATCGATAATCTGATTGGGAATTACCGCGTCCATAGGATGTATCTCCTCCCTGAGGCTGCCCACGGCATTAACCGATATTATCCTTTCCACACCTAAAGATTTAAGTGCATAGATATTCGCCTTTACCGGTAATTCTGTCGGGCTGATGCGATGTCCTCTGCCATGTCTCGGCAGGAAGGCTACGCGGGTCCCTCCCAGATTACCTATAATTATTGAGTCACTGGGGTCACCGAAAGGTGTTTTCACGTTCACTTCGGTAACTTCTGTCATATCTTCCATATTATATAGGCCTGTGCCGCCGATAACTCCGATTTTTACATTTGTCATTAGGTTAATCCCCTCAGTATTTTTTTGATGCTGTCACGGTATGGTTTTCTAGCTATACCATTTTCCGTGATTATAGCAGTTATATAGCGATATGGTGTAATGTCGAAAGCGGGATTGGCTACTTTGATTCCCTGTGCAGCTATGCGTATTCCGGCCAGGTGTGTTATTTCTTCGGCAGCTCTCTCTTCTATAGGAATCTCCTCCCCTGAGTTCAGGGACGGATCGATAGTGCTGGTTGGTGCCGCAATATAGAAAGGAATCCCGTTCTCAGCGGCCAATACTGCCAGATTATATGTCCCTATTTTATTTGCGGTATCTCCATTGGCTGCGATCCTGTCTGCCCCTACGATTACGCAGTTTATCTCTCCGCGGCTTAAAAAGTAGCCTGCCATGGAATCCGTGATCAAGGTTGTCGGTATTTTTTCCTGCAGTAATTCCCAGGTGGTTAGGCGCGCTCCCTGGCATAACGGCCTTGTCTCGGTGGCTAATACTTCAACATTTTTCCCGCTTTTCGCAGCCGCTATAATAACGCCCAGTGCAGTGCCGTAACCGGCGGTGGCCAGAGGTCCGGCATTGCAGTGTGTCATAATGGTAAAGCCATTATCTATAAGTTCGGCACCGAGTTTGCTGAGGCGCTCTGTAGCTACCATCTCCTCATTATGAATTCGCTTTGCTTCATCAAGGAGTGCCTGCGGGATTTTGGCCGGTTCCTGTGTCTTCTCCGCTGCGGTTTTCATTCTACTTACAGCACGGAACAGGTTGACAGCTGTAGGCCGGGATGCTGAGAATGCCTTCAATATTTCGTCCAGCTGTTTTAAAAAAGCGGCCTTATTGTCAGCTTTAATATTCCGGGCACCAAGCGCTATGCCATAACCGGCAGCTACCCCAATAGCCGGTGCTCCACGCACTTTTAATTCCTTGATGGCTTTAACAACATCGCGGTAATCAGTGATTTCGTTGAACTCGGTGCTTCCGGGCAACTTGGTCTGGTCTATTATTATTACCTTATTGTCTAACCATTCGATAGGTTTCATCAGACTCCCGAATTACTTTTTCTCCATTCTGTTAACGATAAGTCCAGTTCTTCAAGAAATAGTTCAATATTGGAAGGTGTGATATTAACATTCATACTCCTTTTTCTGACTATTTCCACGCCGTTTCTGAAAGAAGTGGCAAAGTTCACTCCCTCAGATACGCCTCTTATCTTTCTGGCGGTCTTAATATTTTTAAAGGGGGCATTAAAGGAAAATGGCCCGCCCAGATTTATCTTGATCTTATCATTCATAATGCAATACTTTCGCGGTATTATTATCCAGTACATCACGATAATAAAGGCAGCGGTGCCAGATAAGCTGATCGAGGTCTCAGGATCACTGACATTCATAAATAATGCCGCTACCATCAGAAATAGGATCGGTATTCCCAAAACAATGATAATCCATATATCAAATTTGGGTTTATCCTCGTATACTAAAGTGGACACCTGCTTAATCCTTTCATAGCATTCGCTTCTCATTTGGCTTCGACCTGTTAATTGATTATAAATATTATCATAAATGCAAGTTATGGTCAGTTTATATAACGTACTTATTCATATTTAGAATTTTCTTCGCATTATAGGGCGGTCATAAAGGAGGCATATTACTATATCATCATGACCTATTATTATAGTAATAATAAATAGCAGCTATTCTAAGCAAATTATAATGCTAATATAATGTTGGTTTAATGTACATATTGTTTACTCAAATTGATATTTTTAATATTCCATATTATGATTGAATTTAATTAGACTGATTAGTGAGTATATGTTATATTTTTTTATAATGTTATGTAAAAGCAACCGAATTCTATTATGGTTATGACGTGTAATTGATTATGAAAGAGGAACTAAGAAAAGCCTATAGAAATAAGGAAAAGGCTGAGCTGTTATTAGCGAACCTCAGCAATTTAAGCAACGATAATTCGATTTCGGACGATCAGCGTAAGGCTTCAAGGATTGAATATTCAAAGATGCTTGACGATGCCAATCGCTCGATAAAAGCGCTGAAGAGCAAACTGCGAAAAGAGTTTAACAGCAAGGCAGACGAACTGGAATCTTTGAAGCGGGAACTGGCGTTGCTAACCGGTAGGTTTGAGCTGGGTGAGATAACAGCAAGAAGCTATAACGAGCAAGCAAGTTCCCTTAATAAATCATCAAAGCGGCTTGAAAAAGAGGTGCTAGCGCTGAATACTCTCGTTCACTCCAGCTGCTCCGATGATTTAAGCTCTTCCAGTTCGAAAATTAATAAGAAAACAGCCCGGGAGGTTCCTTCTATGGATAGCAGAAGAAGATTTTCCATGGGCACTGTGCTGGTTATTTGTTTAATGGTTGTTATAACTGCTTTTGTAATCGTTTTTGCTGTAGTCAAGGAGTCCACTCCAAATTCACAGGCATCTACTGCTGCTACGACCAATACTACTACCGGCGATTCCCTGGTGGTGATTTCAAATATTAATGTTTCTAATGTTACTGCTACGGAGGCTGTCGTTACCTGGGATACAAATAAACCGACCCGAAGCCAGTTGGAATTCGGGACAACGAGTAACATGGATGCTGAAACATCATTAAGCGAAGAACTTAAATTAAGCCATCTTATTCATTTGAGTGGCCTAAATCCTGATACTATCTATTACTACAGGATAAAATCGATAAATGTTGAAGGCGAAGAAACGACATCGGCTATTTATGAAATTAATACTGCCGGAGACCAGCATGATGGTACAATGCTGGCAATTAGTGAAATAAATGTTTCCGATGTTACTGATTCCAGTGCCACTATTACCTGGCTGACGGATAAAGAGGCTACCGGCCAGGTAGAATACGGGCCAACCCCTGACTACAGCTTATTAACACCATTAAATGAATCATTGAGTACTACTCATAAAATCCAGCTTAGTGGTCTTAATCAGGGTGGAGTCTACTATTTCCGAGTAAGATCGAAAGATAACGCTGGAAATGAAGCGATATCCGATGCCGGTACGACGTTCATAACGCTTTCATCCGCACTTATCAGTTCCCTGGAAGGCAAAGAAGCTCCTGACTTCACAGTTTTGAGCCTCAAAGGTCAAAGTGTTACTTTAAAAAATCTACGCGGAAAATGGTTGATGCTAGTTTTCTGGGAGGCAAAGTGTGGGGCCTGCAGAAGCGAAATGCCTCATTTACAGGAATATTTTCAGAGCAGAGCTAATGACGAACCGCTGTTGCTAGCTGTAAATGTAAGGGAGAAAGAAGCATTTGTCCAAACTTATGTTGAAAGTCAGGGGCTGACTTTTACCGTATTACTGGATTCAATGGGAGTAGTAGCAACTAAATATAAAATAAAAGGTTTCCCTACCGCTTTCCTGATCGATGCCGATGGTATTATTAAAAAAGAAATAAAGCAGGTATTGGAGAGCGCCGGGGAAATAGAAGATATCGTTAACTCGACCATGGGAAGTAATTAAGTAGGCTGATATCTGGATTGATATTCACAAATCAATTCCGATGTTTATCCGCCCCAATGAATCAGGAAGTCCAGGCAATTCTGACTTATTCAGGTTATTTCTGGCTTATTCAAAGTCATTGTTTATATCGATAACCATTAAATATTTTCTCCCTGAAATATGCCGTTATAACCTTCTGCAACCTCACTGTTCAGATAGAAAAAAACCAGCTGCATAAATCGTGAGTTCTTATGAATCCTGAATCCCCGCGGATTATAAACTACCATCAGTGATTGTGATCTGCCCGAATATCCGGCGTCCCAGACCGCTGTATGTATGCCGACTCCGCAGCGAAGCAAACTTGATCGGGGTCTTGCCAGAGCCATTATATTATTTGGAAGATTAACAATTTCATTGCAGGTGACCAGATAGCATCCGGGAAGGAGGTCAATCCTACCCATGCCGTCAAAGATCAGCGGCGCAGTACTCGATATAATCCTGGATTCATTTACGACATCTATCCTACCCGGTGAGGCAAGCATGGCAATTTCCTTTATTGTCACATCGATGCCATTAGGCTGGACTTGCTGTTCGATATCGAGAATGGAGTCCATCAGTGGTGGAGTTGTCTTAAGTAACTCCAGTATGGTTTTGCCGGAAAGTACGCCAGATTGTTTCATATTCTAAGCATATTTCAGAGCTATTATATATAGTTTATGAAATTCTATCGGCATCATTATACAACTATATGTTGTCTGATTGAAGAGAGTTGACAGGTGTTGACTGGACGATAGTCGGCCGGTGACCCGATGACTTGCACATGTCAGTATTTTATCGATTTTTCATTGTTGAATAAGCACAGTAAAAATCCTATACCCTTAACAGAATTCACCATACATAGTACTGGGTAGAAATAATTTATACAATATTATATAAATTTGTATAAAAAACGATATTGACAATATTGAACATGGTGATATAATATCGCGCATAATAATATTCATTCAGGATAATCCTTGTTGCAAAACGGCGTTGGTTAATAAATAACGGCGAATTTTATTGAGGTGTTAGAGGCATCTCTCTTTTAATTTATACCTGAAGGATTAAATAGTTTATTATACAATTATATAAAACATATAATATAAATTTATAAACTGAGGTAATTATGAAAAAACATGTTTCAACAGACAAAGACTATGATTTATGGGTATTGACGGATCATTACTGGATTGCCATGTTCGCAGCCAGGGAAAGGGAACTCCGCAAGTATGGGATTTCAGCCATGCAGGCTGAGGTTTTATATATCGTGGATCGAATAGGTAGTGAAGCCACACCCGCGGAGATAGCCAGGTGGTTATTACGTAGAGCTCATTCCGTTTCCGGCCTCCTGCAGCGAATGGAAAAAGATGGATTTATTGTTAAGACTAAGGATTTATCACGTAAGAATATGGTAAGAGTCACAATTACGGATAAAGGCAGGAAAGCACTAAAACAATCGCTAAAAAGAGAGTCCATCAAACGGGTAGCCGCTGTTCTATCGGAACAGGAACGCGAACAGCTTTATGGATATATGAAAAAACTGCGTGATAAAGCAGCTAAAGTAGCTAAAATCGGCCATCCTATAACATACCCTTAACCTTTATTTATTAACGTTAGATTCATAGTAAACGTTTTTAAACTTTGACCTGGCCCCCGTGTGATGCTGGTCAGATTTTTTTATAATCATGTTCCTTCTTGGCGACGACTTTCAGTTTAATACCTTGTATTCCGGTTACTATTATCTCGTCGCCAACTTCCAGATTTGATTCCGATGACGCTCTCCATAGTTCACCTTTGACTTTCACAAAACCTCTGGGATCTAGTGGTGTAGCTACTATTCCTTCACAACCGATTATGGCTTCAGGAGAGACCAGTGGTGTTCGAGTGAGAGCGCGTCTGCCCATTCGATATGTATAAACAGAATATATTAAAAACCCCATCATTAAAATAATGGTTCCCCATAAAGGGACGTTAATATTGAATAAATAGGGCAATCCCCATCGCAATATAATAAACAGGGCAGTCTGCTCTATCATGGTACCTATCAATGCGTAAATGGTATATCCCACCGGCGATAGGTGCTTTAATTTGATACACATTGCAGGCGAATTCTAAACCGACTTCCAGTAAAGGTCAACTATCGATTACCTATCATCATAACCTTATTAAGCACTGTACCTTCTACCAGTTCTTACGACGTGCTATACTAAAAAGTGAAAATTATGGAAGTATCCGCCCGGGATAAGCAAAGAGCCGAAAAGCTCAGAGAGCTGTTAAACTACCACAATACGCGCTACTACGTCTTAGACAACCCCGAAATCAGTGATGCCGATTATGATCAGCTTATGGTTGAGCTAAAGGAACTTGAGGAGAGATATCCTGAGCTTATAACTCCCGATTCTCCTACTCAGAGAGTGGGTGCTGCTCCTGTGGATGCTTTTGGTGTTGTCGAGCATTCTCGGCCTCTACTGAGTCTGGCAAATGCATTTTCCAGAGAAGATATCGAAGCCTGGCACCGTAGAGCTTCCAACATACTGGGTAGAGACGAGTTCGACTTCGTCTGTGAGTTAAAAATCGATGGCCTGGCAGTTGCCTTGACCTATGTTAACGGAGTGCTTGATGTCGGAGCTACTCGCGGGGACGGTTATCGTGGAGAGAACATTACTCAGAATTTGAGGACGATACGGGCTATACCGCTGTCTTTGCCAAAGGAGGCACCCCAGCGCTTCGAAGTCAGGGGCGAAGTATACCTCTCTAAAAACGGCCTGAAGAAGATAAATGATGAACGAGCCAGGGACGGGCAGCCGCTTTTTGCCAATCCCCGGAATGCTGCTTCCGGTTCGCTGAGGCAGCTGGACCCCAGGATCACGGCTCAACGGCCGCTGGACATTTTCATTTATGGATTGGGCTGGTCTGAGGGTAAAGCTATGCCCGAAACTCACTGGGAAATAATGCAATATCTGAAACATCTGGGTTTTAAAACAAATCCCAATAACACTCTGTGTCATACTGTAAGCGAAGCGGTTAACTATTATGAGAACTGGGTGAAAAAAAGAGAGGAACTGGCTTATGATGCCGACGGGGTGGTAATAAAGTTCAATTCTATCGCCATTCAGAACGAGCTGGGCGATGTAGGGCGTGAACCCAGATGGGCTATCGCTTATAAGTTTCCCGCTGTACAGGGGGTGACCCGCCTTAAGTCTATCGAGATAAACGTGGGACGCACGGGCAGCTTGAATCCCTATGCTGTCCTGGTTCCGGTAAAAGTTGGGGGAGTGACTATAAAACATGCTGCACTTCACAATGAGGAAGATATTCATCGCAAGGATATCCGTATCGGGGACTGGGTTACCATCCAAAGGGCAGGGGAAGTTATACCGGAAATAGTAGGGCCGATAGTAAGCCGCCGTACCGGTGAGGAAAAAGTCTTTCATATGCCGGCCAGTTGCCCCGTATGCGGAGGTGAAGTCATCAAACCGAAAGATGAAGCGATGCACCGCTGCACCAATGCAGCCTGTCCCGCTCAGGCACTGGAAAAGATCAAACATTTTGTCAGCCGCAGCGCTATGGACATCGATGGGGTCGGGGAAAAATTGAGCACTGCTCTTTTTGATGCCCTTCTGGTTAAAGACGCTGGCGATCTATATTATCTTACGCCGCAGCAACTGGTGGAAATGGAAAAAATGGCTGAAAAAAGCGCGGCAAATGTGCTCAAATCGATTGAAAATAGTAAAAACCGTCCTCTGTCACGGATAATCTTTGCTCTGGGCATAATACATATCGGGATGGAGACTGCTGAACTGCTGGCCGATAATTTCAGCAGCCTCGACGAATTAGCCAAAGCTACAAGGGAACAACTCCTGGAAATCCCTTCTATCGGGCCTAAAATAGTAGACAGCATACAGGCATTCTTCCGACAGGGGCAAAACCAGCGGATTATCGACAAGTTAAGGAAAGCAGGCGTCAAGCTTGAGTCCGAAGAAACAGTAGCTAAAGAACTGCCATTAAAAGGTGCTGAATTCGTTATCACCGGGAGATTGGATACATTCACCCGGCAGGAAGCTGAAGCTAAAATCAAAGCGCTGGGAGGCAAAGCCGGCTCGGATATCACCAAAAAAACCAGGTATGTAGTGGTCGGCGCCGATCCGGGCTCAAAACTGGCTCGCGCTGAAGCACTGGGTATCGAGCACCTTAATGAAGCACAGTTTTTAAAAATTCTAAACGAAGTCGCTAAAGCAGAAAAATAAAAAATCTATTTGATAGCTATGAAACTTATTGCCGGCCTGGGGAATCCGGGTAAATATTACGCACGGAATCGTCATAATGTGGGTTTTCGTTGCGTTGATCATATTGCCGGATTGCACTTGATCCAGTTAAAGAGAAACAAGTATCATTCCCGGATAGGAACCGGAGATATTGCCGGAGTCGAGGTGATGCTGGCAAAACCCAAGACTTTTGTTAATCTGAGCGGTGAGGCGATCAGTCAGTTAATGCGCAGCTATCATATTCCGAGACGGGAACTGATCGTTATTGTAGATGACCTTGATCTACCACTGGGGAAAATACGCCTTCGCCAGGGCGGTAGTTCCGGTGGGCATAAGGGTATAGAATCGATTATTGCCGCACTGGGGAATGAGGAATTCTGCCGGGTGAGAATAGGCATCGGGCGCCCTGTCCAGGAATCCGGCGATAGAGAAGAGGTAATAGATCATGTACTCGGCGATTTTTCTCCTGACGAAGATAAAATTATTAAATCGGCAATCGCCGGAGCGGCGGAAGCAATCGAGAGCATATTAAACGACGGAATAATTGAAGCAATGAATAGATACAATTAAACCGTATTAATATTGATCAATTATTATATTCACTCTAATTGCCTTCCGATTATTCGATGCTTAGATATTAGAAACCAGAGCCTGTTATTTTTATTAATTTTCAGCCATTATTAACTCTTTGCCGACAATCAATTTGAATGGTATAATGGCAATCGAAAATTCGACTAAACCTGGCCATATATTTATGAAAAAAACAGACCAGGAGAAAAAGCTATTAATTGCTGTAATTGGCGGCAGCAAATGTACACCAGAGGAAGCGGCACGTGCTGAAGCTGTGGGCAGAGAATTGGCCAGAAGAGGGGTGATTGTGGTCTGCGGAGGCCTGGGTGGTGTGATGGAGGCAGCCTGTCGAGGAGCGATATTGGAGTCCGGAACAACGGTAGGAATCCTGCCGCATGACGATCCCAAAATGGCCAATCCATATGTGCAGATTCCGGTGGCTACCGGCATGGGATATGCCAGAAATTTGGCTGTAGTAAATTCAGCCGAGGCTGTTATCGCCATAAATGGAGACTATGGAACATTGAATGAAATCGCACATGCTTTGAAAAGCGGAATTCCTGTGATCGGTCTTAATACCTGGTCATTATTTAAGAACGAGGAAGAAGACACCTCTATTATTAAAGCAGAAGATGCCTTTGATGCCGTGGAGAAGGCTGTTTCCATTGCCAGAAAATTATTCCGCTGGCCGGCAGATTGAATTTAAAATGAAAGCAGCCGAACCGTTAATCAAATCAATTAAAGCTCGTGAGGTACTCGATTCCCGCGGTAATCCTACTGTTGAAGTAATCGTAATATTATCTAATGGCTCATCCGGTATTGCGGCGGTTCCTTCGGGAGCCAGTACAGGCAAATATGAAGCTGTGGAACTTCGCGATGGAGATCCAAAAAGATATGGCGGGCTGGGGGTACTTAAG
>CAZEAR010000073.1:0-6024 GCA_964510365.1 uncultured Dehalococcoidales bacterium
TCGGAAGGTCATGATACTCTGGCGGACTCATTGCAGAATTCCAGAATGGTTGTTTACTGGTCGCTGGATCCTACAAAATCTACCAGGATGTATCATGGACATGAGTCCGAGATATGGCGACACTGGATCAGGGAAGTCGGTATCAAGACCGTGATGATATCTCCGGAACTAAATGATACTGCTATAGTTCATGCGGATAAATGGATTTCGGTATACCCCGGCTCGGACGCTGCTATGGCGGCGGCGATAATGTATACCTGGGTAACCGAAGGAACTTATGACCAGGAATATGTTAATACTCATACGGTTGGGTTTGACAGGCTGAAAGATTATCTTCTGGGCAAGGATGACGGCATACCCAAAACACCGCAATGGGCTGCCAGTATATGTGGAGTCGATGCTGAAGCCATTACAGGTTTGGCCAGGGAATGGGCGGCCGGTCCGACTACACTGAACTGTCAGCTCGGTGCCGCCTGTCGCGGATGGTATGGCCATGAATGGACCAGGATGATGGTTGCCTTGCAGACTTTACAGGGTCTGGGCAAACCGGGAGTAAATATCGTGTCATGGGGGTGGGCATCTGGAGGTGCTCCTTTCGATAAAGATGTCAGAATGCCCGGCTATACTACGGGAATCAAGCCTGTCGAGTCCAGACCATATCCAAACTCGATTCCACAAAGGATTCATGCTATCAATGTTTCCGACTGTATTATTAATCCGCCGGTGAAATGGAGAGGTGGAACTACCGGTGCAACTTACTGGGGTGAAGAGTTTTTCAGACATTATACTTATCCCATGCCCGGCTACTCAGAAGTTAAAATGATGTTCAGGCTGGGTGGAGGTCAGACACTTTCTTACTCTAATGTGAACTGGCGGATTCAGGTATATCTTTCTCCCAAAATCGAGACGATCGTTATTAGTGCGCTGTTTATGGAATCATGCATGAAATATGCCGATATTTTATTACCTGCCTGCTCGGATTTTGAAAGAAACGATTATAGTATGCTCGGCTGTGGTGGCCTTTATATACCTTATTCCGGAAGTGCCAACCATCAAATAGCTTTTTACCATAAGAAATGTATCGAACCTCTGGGACAGTCAATGAGCGATATGGAAATATACTATAGCATTGCCAGGAAACTTGGCATATATGAGGAGTTGTCCGAGGGGAATTCTGAGGACGATTGGTTAAGAAAGCTATACGAAGCATCGTCACTGCATGAGCATATAAGTTTTGATGAGTTAAAAGAAAAGGGATATTACATATTCCAATTTCCCGAGAATTATGAACCTACACCTGCCCTCAGGTGGTTTTATAAAGAAGGCACCGGGCTGGTAACACCGTCCGGCAAAATAGAGTTATATTCTCAGGTGCTTGCCGACTTTTACGGTGAAGATAATCCGGAAATCGGGCCCGTGCCTAAATATGTAGAACCCAAGGACGGGAAAAATAGTCCTTTGGCGGACAAATATCCACTGATTGGTTTCTTCTCTCATCCCAAGTTTAGATTTCATACTATGCAGGAGAATGTTACCTGGCTTCGAAAGCTGCATAAAATAAAAGATGCCAGCGGATATGAGTATGAGCCCATCTGGATTAATACCGGGGACGCTGAAAAAAGAGGAATAAAGCAAGGGGATATAGTAATGGCTTTCAGCGAAAAGGGGAAAGTATTAGCCGGTGCTTATGTGACTGAAAGAATAAAACCGGGAGTGGTCAGGATGTTCTATGGAGGTAACTGGGACCCTGAGGATCCGAGGTCTCAGAATAGTCTCGATAGAGGTGGGTCCGGTAATGTACTGACGACGAATTCGCCGCAATCGAGCCATGCATATTTACATAGGATTCAACATATGATGATTGATGTCTGCAAGTGGGAGGGAAAGAATTGAAATATGCGATGATTGTAGATATCAACAGATGTAGCATATGTTATGCCTGTCAGGTTGCCTGTAAGGATGAGTTTGTCGGAAATCCTTATCCTCCCTACAGCTTCCCGCAGCCGGATGTTGAGCAGGAATGGATAAAGGTCTCGGAAATTGAAAAGGGAATATATCCCCATGTAAAGGTTTATCCCGTTCCTATGCTTTGTATGCATTGTGGAAACGCTCCGTGCATTGATGCCTGTCCTGTACCTGATTGTATATACAGAAAAGAAAATGGTGTGGTCATTATCGATCCCGATAAATGTGATGGATGCAGATCTTGTGTGAATGCCTGTCCCTATGGTGTGATCTTTTATAACGATGACAAGAATATATGTCAGAAATGTACGTTATGCATTCACAGGTTGGAAGAAGGTAAAGAGCCGGCTTGTGTGGACGCCTGTCCCTCAAACGTATTTATCTTTGGTGAAGCGTCGGTAATATCGGAAGAGGCAAATAGAAGGGGAGCCAGGAAAATGGACTCTGAGTACAACCTCGAGCCGATGATATTCTACTTGGGCTTACCCTCGCCGTCGCTGGCGGGACATATTATAGATGAGCAAAACTTGATGGACGTACCTGATGCAACTATTACTATTAATAATATAAAAACAGGAGCGTCGATATCATGTAAAAGCGATGTAGCAGGGAATTTCCTGGCCGACATGCTATCAATGAATGATGCATATAATGTTAAAATTGAAGGTCCAGGATTTGCTCCCGGGATTATCGATAATGTGATTCTGGATATCGAATATAAACACCTGGGTGAAATTAAATTGTCCAGGGAAGCCTAGATATTATACTCTTCCTGGCCTTGATATTTGAGCAAACAAAAACTCCCCGTTTTTAAGGGGAGTTATTTATTCAGGTTGTCGTTCATTAACTACATGGTAGCAAGCTAGCTTCGATAACCTGTTTATTTGCGGTTGAGTATGATATCACCAAGGTAAACATCTATTTTTGTCTTGACATTAAGCTCCTGTGCTTTATAGCCATCTTGCTCGAGCTTTACCGTATATTCGGCATCCGCTTCCAGTCCTTCGAACTCGAAATCACCGTAGTTATCGGTCTTGACTGTCTTTTTACCATCTTTGCCGCTCAATGTAACCGCTACATTCTCGGGGCACTCGTCCGGTTTATCTTCGAGTACCACTGCTCCGGCAATAAATCTCTTGGGCAGACCGATATAGTGGACACTGGGTTTCAGATTATATTCCGGATGCAGAACTTCGGTGTTCTGTGATGCCAGAATTTTTGATATCTCACTGTTGGAATCGTCCATGTCTCCGAAGGTCAGTGCGCCGGTAGGGCATGCCTCAACGCATCTGGGCTCCTTCCATCCCTGATCGAGCAGATGCGCACATAGGGTGCATTTTTGCGGTAGATTCTTTTCTTCATTCCAGTATATTACCCGATAGGGGCAGTAAGAGAGTATCTCCTTTTGCCCCAAAGCTTTTTCAGGGTCTATTATAACGATACCGTCAGGTCTCTTATATACTGCATCATTGGGGGATATCTGCGTGCAGGTTGGATTATCGCAGTGCATGCATGGGATAGAAGTATAGGTAACTTTAACTTTGGGGAACTTTCCTCTCTCCTTTTCGACGATGCGCATCCAGAAGTGTCCCGACATAGGCTGAGCTGCAGAATAAGGTGGATAGTCATTACCGCAGTATTCGTCTCTGCAGGCAAGGAAGCAGTTATAGCAGCCGTTGCATTTGGTGCTATCGTGAATTAAACCGTATTTAGCCATGTTTATTATACCTCCCACTTTGTAACTTCAATTAGACAGGATTCCGGCGCCATACCCGGAGCATTCTTCGATAACATTCGTGCGTTGCTCAACAGATTTACGCAACCTCCTTTATCGATACATCCTGCTTTACCGGGCTCCAGCGGATCATATTTTCCGGAGGAGCAGTAGCTGTGAATAACACCAGGTCGAACCCGTTCAGTGATTTGCGCTGCTCCCAGCACTTCACCACGGTCATTATAGAGCTTAACGATATCTCCGTCATTAATTCCTCGTACTTCAGCATCTGTCGGATGTATTCTAACCGTCTGCCAGTGATAGCCGTCTTTCACTACTCGATGCCCTGGAATTTCTCCAAGCCATGGACTGTGCTTATCATAGTGAGTGTGGTAAGAGTATCTGGGATGCGGTGACATTAACTGAAGGGGATATTTCTTGGCTAGCTCTGAATCAAGTCCTTCCCAGCTAGGAATATAACGTGGCATAGGTGGTCTCTCCTCATCGTCCGGTAAGTGTTGTTTTAAGCTTTCGGACACGAACTCTATCTTGCCACTGTATGTTCCTAGCTCTTTACCTTTTTCGGTCCCCCTTTTGGGATTTAGAAAGTCCGGTGTATCGCATTCTCTGCCCTCATAAAACCAGCGCAGAGCCGGTGTAGGCTTGTAATCTTTTGACAGGGGAACTATAAAATAGCCTTTCTCTTTAAACTCCTTAAAAGAAATATATTTGGGCAAGTCGGTTACATCGAACATCGCCTTAATCCAGTCCTCCTCAGACTTGCCGCCATCGGTGAAATCTTCTTTAATACCCATTCTTTCAGAGAGTAAAGTAAAAATTTCATAGTCTGACTTCGATTCATATAGAGGATCAATGCACTTCTTTTGATATACTATGACTCTGTGGTTACACCCGCTGCTACCGTGTTGTGAATACCCTCCGGCAGTCCCCCATTCCGCTATATCGTTTCGTTCCAGATTGGTACAAGCAGGTAAGATAATATCGGCAAAAGCGGTTTCACTGCCCCACCAGCAGTCCTGATTAACTACAAATTCAAGCTTTGGGCTTTGATAAGCTTTTACCCATCTATTGGTATCAGTCATGGTGCCAATAAAGGAGCCTCCGTATCGGTAGAACATTTTAATTTCAGATTTTCCAGGTAACGGGTATGTGTAGGGTTTAAGTTGCTGCTCAATCGATTCTCCGCAGAAACCTTCCCCCCTCCAGTGGATGGGTGGATTCAATATAGCATCCGGGATAAGCAGTCTATAGAGGCGCTGATTAACCGGATTGGTAATTTTTTTCTTTGCCGCCGCCGAAACGCCGATTTTACCATTAGTGTCAGCGTAGCCGGGAAAGAATATATCGGTGTTACTTGGTCCTCCCATAGTACAGCCCCACATTCCGACTCCCGGTTTGCCAAGGCCCTGCATAGCCTGAAGCAATATTGCCAATCTCGACCATTCATGACCATAGGCCTGTCGCATAGCGCTGCCGAATCCTCCGCGATTTCCACAGCTTATCATAGTTCGTTTCCCTGCCCATTCCCTGGCCAGAGCCTTTATTATCCGGGCCGGTATGCCCGTTATCTGCTCGGCCCATTTCGGGGTCTTGGGCACTTTATCCTCTTCCCCGATAACATATTTTTTAAATTCTTCGAAACCTATGGTATGGGTAGCAATATAATCTTTATCATAAGTATCTTCTTTTATCCAGACGTAGGCTATAGCTACTGCCAAAGCTGCATCGGTACCCACTCTGGGAGCGATCCATTTATCTCCCATAATAGAAGCGGTATAGTTACAGTAGGGATCTATGAATACTTGCTTGATTCCGGCTTCCTTGAGCATAAGACGCCATACCGTTGATTCCTGTCCGGTATACCCGCCGCGAGTTGAATCCGGATCGTTGGACCAGTATACGATCATGTCAGTGTTTTTCAATGTGTCATCGAGAAGATCGTATTGCTCTGGACATCCCAGCCTCCAGAAGAATCCATAAGTATGAACTGATCCCCAGTGGAATCCTTCCCAGCTATCTGGATTATCAAAAATAAATGAAAATCCGAGAGTGGTGAAAAACCTCATAAAAGGCCCCAATTTATAGCCTACAGTACCCCAGTTATGATGGGAGGAAGTAATACCTGAAATAGCTTCCGGCCCGTAGTCCGCTCTAATCCTTTTCATTTCGCCGGCGATTATATCTAAAGCATCATTCCAGCTTATACGTTCATATTTGGATTTCCCCCGTGTTTCGGGATGCCTTTCCCCATTGGGATCAAAGTCTACCCTTTTGAGCGGATATTTTATTCTATCTTCAGCATGAACTTTTTGTCTTTCCGTCAG
>CAZEAR010000073.1:6034-10150 GCA_964510365.1 uncultured Dehalococcoidales bacterium
CGTCAGGGCAAATGGCGAGAGCCTGATTTTATTGGGTGGTGAGAATTTCCTGCCTCTAGCATCGATTGTCCAGGGGCAGTAATCCTTTTCGTCCACTACCAGAGGTCTGATTCTGAAGATTTTTCCATCCTTAACATATACAGATAGAGGACCTCCAACCGTACACGTTGTATAAACCTGCTCCGACATTTAATACCTCCTGTCTTCATTAGAAGAATATCCTGACGTTATGGTATATATAGTATTGACTAAAGAACTTTTATCAACCGGAATCATCAGAATTAAGCTTCAAGGCGCTCGTTATATTATCATAATGTCGTTTATTCCTACAAATGTTTTATATAACATGTTTTTAAATTATTAGGAAGACATAGTTTGGAAGGGTGTTATTATAACGGACAAAGAACCTGGACATTGATTATGTCCCCGCTCATCAGTAACTCTTTGCCTTCGGGAATGCATATCAGGCATGTTGCGTCCGCTATAGCCAGTAAGCGGCTCTTACCTGTTAAGGGTGTAGCATTATAATACCCCTCTGAATCAAAGGACAATTTCGCATATTTAAACTCTGTCCATGCAATATGTCTGCTTTGCAGGTTCTTGGTTAATCTAGCCGGAACAGTGTACAAAGGATGTTCACTTTGTCCGCAAGTATGGACCAGGCCGGGCAGAGCGAATTGAAGAAAAGCCATCATATTACTAGCGGGCCCCCCTGGTAAACAAAATACTATCTTATCATTATATAGCCCGAAAGCTATACCTTTGCCGGGACCCATTCGAACGTGATGAAATTTCTTGTCCCATCCAAGCTCATCAAGTGTTCCGATAACAAGGTCACGTTCGCTTCCCCAGGCACCTCCACTGGTGATAATAGCATCTACATCCGGTAAGCGATCGAGCAATTCTCTTATTATATGATCTTTACTATCTTTGATTACGGCCATATCACAATGAATTCCAAACGAAGTCAGCCATGCATTTATGGCGATTATATTACTGGCATATAATTGTCCCGGCCTGATTTTTACCCCTGGTGCTATAACTTCATCTCCAATGGCTATAACGGCTACTTTAGGTTGACGATAAACTTTTGTAGTATGAATTCCCGCTGCAGCCATTAAACCCAGGTCCCCTGGCTGAAGAAACTTTCCCCTTTGTACGATAGTAGTACCTTTTTTTATTTCCTCGCCGGCGCGGAGAATATTCCTTCCGTATTCTGCATTTGCTTTAATCTCAACCTGTGACGATGTATATTTGCAAAATTCATCCGATACTACGGCTTCAGCTCCTTTCGGTATGGGAGATCCCGCACAGATCTTTACAGCGGTTCCCTCTTCTACTACTCCTTTGTATTTAGATCCTGCGAATGCAGAGCCAACGACTTTCAGGTTGACAGGATTTTGTACTGACGCCTGTTCAATATCAAAGGATTTAACAGCGAAACCGTCTTTAAGAGAAACATCTACCGATGGATTATCTACTAAGGCTAGCTGGTCTTCCGCAGCAATGAGATAGGTGCATAAATCGAGGCCTATTTCTTCAGTGCCGACTGGGTTGGTATTGCGGTAGACTAAATCAAAGGCATCATTATAACCAATGTAGTTTTCACCTTCGTCGATTTCAAGTAACTTTTTGTTCATTGTCCAATTTATATCAATTATATTCGGTTATAGCTGGAACAATTTGGATGCGGTTCTAAAATGAATCTTATAATGACTAAAATAGTGATGGTAGGATATCGTAAATTTAGGGAGGGATTGAATATCGCTAAAGTGTTGTTGATATTTCCCTCCCGATAAAAACCTATGATGGTGGAAGACTGAAATAATTATTTGGGGGCAAAAATGACGGTTTTTGGCTTCTTGTCCATGGTCTTGGCTAGCTCTGTTACAGGCCCGTACATCATACAATCGGCCTGGCAATGTTTCACACAAGCCGGTTTTTCACCCTTGCTGGTTCTGCCGGAACACAGATCACAAAGGTCGGTCGGAAATGGAATATAATCTATACCGATTTTATCGAATGTTTCCAGGACATATTCTGTGACTTTAATACCCCATTTGCCGACAGGGTAATTATGCTCCTGCTTACATGCTACCTCACAAGTATGACAGCCTGTACAGTATTCGTAGTCAATAAGCAATCCCATTCTAGCCATAATAATCTCCCTTCGTTCTTTAATTTAATTATATATTAGAAAATCTATTATATATTCAGTCAAGTAGTCCTATTATTATTTTGAGCCTTGCTGAATTTGAGTAACGATGAATTCAACAATTCCGGCTACATCTTCCTGATTGGTGTTTGAAACCTCAACCTTGATAGTATCCGCTTGCTTATAGCCCTCTGTTAATACAACATCTACCTTATCCGCGATGTATTCATCTACAATATGTTTCAGATACAGCTCTTCGCTCAACTTTTCAATAATTGCCAGCTTCTCCGGTGATGATATTACTATCATATCACTTCCAGCTTGTGACAGTCGCCATGTATCTTTGCCGGGGAGGTCGATATCAAAGCTGTCATGATGAGTGTGTTTAATAAAAGCTACTTTATATCCACGGCTCTTGAGCTCAGGGACAACTTTTTCCAGTAATGTCGTCTTACCCGATTTGGAATATCCAACGAATGAAATAACCGGGATCATTAAACAGAATCTCCGGAGCAGCTTTCTTTACCAGTCGATTTCCTTGGATATGTATCCCTGCTATAAAAAATAACGATAGAATCTACCAATCTATTCTCCCCATAAAATAAAGTTAGTCTGTATATAAAGCTTGTAAAATAATCAATAGCGGAGTCTAAAACATGCTAATTATAGGAGATACTATCTCAGCCGTCAATATATTTATGTGTTATGGGATAACGATGATAATAGTAAGTAAATCGAGGTAAGGACTTTACTTCATTAAGCTGGGAAGGAAAAGCGAAATTTGAGGGAAGGCAATGAGTATACCTACATGAATGATATCCGCGTAGAGGAAGGGGAGTATACCACGTATTACCTGCCCCATGGTGACATCCCTGGCCGATCCTTTAAGGATGTATAAGTTTAACCCTACCGGGGGAGTTATCAGTCCTATTTCAGTAACCCTGACTATTATCACGCCAAACCATATAGGATCGTAACCCATAGCCAGAATCAGGGGAAAGAAAACGGGAACAGTAATCAATATCATTGCCAGGCTGTCCATCATGCAGCCGAGGAGAATATAAAAGGCAATAATTATAATCATTACGACAAAGGAGGGTACTGCGAGGTTGGACATGAAATTGGCCAGTTCGGCGGAGAGCCTGGTTACCGAGAGGAAATATCCAAAAATCATAGCGCCCAGGAGGAGTAAAAATATCATGGCTGTGGTTTTCCCGGTGTCCATTAAACTTTCTTTAAAGTTGTCCCATCCGATTTTTCTCGCAATAACACCATAGACAAAAACACCGAAAGCACCGATACCACCTGCCTCGGTAGGACTGAACCAGCCTACATAAAGACCCCCGATTACTATCAAGAACAATACTACGACGACCCATGATTCTTTAAGTGATACCACTTTTTGTTTTAACGTTGTTTGCGGTCCTCTGGGACCAAGCAGCGGCCTCCGCCAGCAAATGATTGAGATGGCTATCATATAGAAAATGGCTTCCATTATTCCCGGTATAAAGCCTGCCAGGAAGAGTTTACCAATGGATTGCTCGGTTAAAATAGCATAGATGATAAAGATAACGCTCGGCGGTATCAGACTACCTATGGTACCGCCGGCAGCTATGCAGCCGGTCGCCAGGGATTTATCGTACTTGTATCTTTCCATTTCAGGCAATGCTACCTTGGCAAATGTGGCTGCCGTTGCCAGACTGGAGCCGCTGATTGCAGCGAAACCGGCGCAGGCGCCGACGGTAGCCATTGCCAGACCACCACGTAGATGTCCCAACCAGGTGTGTACAGTAGAGTAAAGATTTTTACTAATTCCGGCATAAAAAGCGAGTGAACCCATGAGTATGAAAAGAGGAACAACGCTTAAACTGTAGCTTCCGAATGTGGTGAAGGGTACTGTCATAAGTACCCCTAAACTGGAATGCAGGCCGGATACGGCAGCAAAACCGAGGAAACCCACC
>CAZEAR010000074.1:0-10144 GCA_964510365.1 uncultured Dehalococcoidales bacterium
GGTCGGGATTCAAGTACTTCAAAGAAATATCACCGAACAAAAGCAAATGGAAGAGAAAATGGAGGTACTCAGGTCCGCAGCTGAGCAGGTAAACGACTCCTTAATAATAACCGACCTCGATCATATAATTATCTACGCCAATAGAGCTGCAGAAGAACTATTTGGCTATACGCGGGATGAGCTGATAGGGAATACCAGCCGTATGTTCTTTGCCGAGCCAAATCCGGACAAAATACGAGAAACCGTTTACCGTACCATCTTTTCGGGGAAAGTTTATTTCGGATCGGCTTTATATAAGAGAAAAGACGGCACCACTTTTACCTGCGAGTTCAAAGTAAGCCCGGTATTAAACGAAAAAGGTCAAATATCATATTACATGGGCATTCAACGCAACATCACCGAGCGTAAAAGGATGGAAGAAGAGCTGCGCAGTGAAAAGGAGTTCGAACAAAGCCTTATCGAGACTGCCCAGGTAATCATAGTAGTACTGAACACGGAAGGCAAGATAGTCCGCATCAATTCCTATATGGAGGAGGTCTCAGGATACAGCATAGATAAAGTACGCGGGAAAGACTGGTTTAACACATTTTTACCCGAGCAGTACCGGGATAATAGCCGGAAATTATTCTTCAAAGCTATTGCCGATATCAGTACACAGGGAAATATCAATCCCATCGTAACCAAAGACGGCCGTATTCGTGAGATCGAGTGGTATAACAAAACTTTAAAGGACCAGAACGGCAAAGTTATCGGCTTGCTGGCTACAGGGCAGGATATTACCGAACGCATAAAAGCGGAACAGTCGTTAGAAAAGAGCGAAGAACTATACAGAACTCTTTTTGAAGGATCGTTGAACCCTATTACAATCTATGACCGCGATGCTAATATCATCCTGTTGAATAGTATCGGGGCTAAAAACCTCAACCGCGCAGTAGCAGATATTATCGGCAAACCTCTAAGAAATTTTATTCCTGAAACTCATGATCTTACTATTAAGCGTGTACGTCAGGTGTTAAAGACTCAGAAACCCATATCAGTGGAAGACCAGATTTCTCTCCCCAGAGGCAAGCGCTGGTTCGTATCGACCATGCATCCGATATTGAAGAAAGAAGGACCATCCGAACTGGTACAAGTGGTGTCATACGATATCACCGAGCTTAAAGAATCAGAATCGGCGAGACGGGAAATCGAGCAGAAAGCAATGCTGTCCAGTCATTTAGCCTCCATCGGCGAGATGGCATCGGGAATTGCCCACGAGATAAACAATCCTTTAACCGGAGTTATCGGCTTCGCAGAACTGCTGATGCAGAAAGATATCCCCGATGATATAAAGCAAGACGTAGAAACCATCCATGAAGGATCCCTGCGAGTGGCCGACATCGTCAAGAATCTTCTGGCCTTCGCTCGTCAGCAAAAACCGGAGCGAACCAGTATCAATATCAATCAAATAATAGAGAACGCAGTGGCACTACGGGAGTATACGCTTAAAAACAATAATATCGATGTCTCCATGCAGCTCGATTCGGCTCTGCCGGCGACCGTAGCCGACGGCGTCCAATTGCTTCAGGTGTTTCATAATTTAATATTGAATGCCGAGACCGAGATGGGAACAGCGCACGGCGGAGGCAAGCTCAACATAAAAACGGAGCTGCATAATAAAACGATAGTAATATCTTTTAAGGATGACGGCCCCGGTATCCCCAAGGAAAATCTTGACAGAATATTCGATCCTTTCTTCACCACCAGGGATGTCGGCCAGGGGACCGGCCTGGGGCTGAGTATTTGCCACGGTATTGTGACGGAACACGGCGGCAGAATATATGCCAGAAGCCGGATAGGCAAGGGAGCTACTTTCATCGTGGAACTGCCGGTCATATCACAGCCAAAAAAGGCGAAGCCGACAGTAGAATCTGTCAAGGAAGCTAAAAAGAAATTGAGTGCCAGAATCCTGGTAGTAGACGACGAGCCCGTGGTGCAGGACCTGCTGAGCAGAGTGCTAACGGATGAGGGCTACAGCATCGAAACCGCCGACAACGCCGCCGGTGCTTTGAACTTAATAAAGAATAGCAGATACAACCTTATCCTGCTCGACATCAAAATGCCGGGGATGAGCGGCACCGAACTGCGCGAACAGCTAGGAGAAATCTCTCACTCGTTGATGGACAGAATAGTGTTTATAACCGGCGACGTAATGGGGACCGATACTATCGACTTTCTCAATAAAACCAGAGCCAATTATGTTACCAAGCCTTTCGATATTAAAAAGCTAAAAACATATATAAGCGAGTTACTTACCGGCAGCTATTACAGATTCAAGTAAGAGCTATAACTATATCATTCCCGTCAGAGACAGCTTTCCCAAATAGAATCCGTTAACCTTAAATCAGACAAAGTCAACCTGTATCGCGGCGTCGGTTCGCCCGAAGTGTTGACAAAGATATCGTATAAATATATATTGAAAACGGTATACTATACATCCACCTTCAGTAATCAGTCAAACAAAGCAATTTTTAAAAGCGAGCAGCATTATACCGGCTTAGTCAACGGTACATAAGAAATTAGTTTATGAGCATATGGCCTTTTATTACCATAATGGTCCTGCCTTTAGTCATAGGCATTGTCATTATAATACTGACCATAAAGAGGATAGAGCGGGGTCTGCTTAAAATATTCCTGCTGACAACGGGGGCATCGCTGGCGGGATTTCCTGTTTTCAGTTTCCTGCACAATGCCGTTTACGGCACATTAATCTATTTCTTCGGAGATAATGTCCGGAACGTCGCCGACGAGCCTTTCTTTTTTATAATCGCCGTCATCATCTGCCCGCTCGGGTTCATAGCCGGCATCATCGGCAGCATAACGATCGCCATTAAAAGACGGGTAACAGGAAATAAAGCCGGTTGAATAATAAGCCGGTTAAAACATATATCAGGATATAATCGCAATTAAAAAGCCGGGTAAAAGGAGTCTGCTGTGGATGAACCGATGAGCAATCTAAATTTCAGGTTAATGAGCCTGGCCATGTCAATCCGTAATTTTTTACGTCCCCGTAAACCGATCCTCGATGAACTGGGGATAAAGGAAGGGAATACAATACTGGACTACGGCTGCGGGCCCGGGAGCTATTCGGTCATAGCCTCCGCCATGGTGGGAGCAACAGGAAAAGTTTATTCACTTGACATACACCCGCTGGCAATGAAAAAAGTCAGCAGCATCGCCGCCAGTAAGAAACTGACAAATATCGAGACCATTCTTTCGGACTGCGCCACCGGACTGGAGAACGACAGCGTAGATATCGTCCTGTTTCACGATATATTTCATGCACTCAGTCAGCCGGAAGCAGTATTAGGGGAATTCTACAGAGTGCTTAAACCGGGCGGATTCGTATCTGCCAGCGACCACCACATGAATGAAGCCGCAATAACAGCAGGAATGACCGGAGCAGGTCTATTCAAGCTCGCCAGGAAAGGCAAAAGGTCATACATATTCGGTAAAGCCAGCCGTTAATAAATGCGGCTTCTATTCAGGTAAATATCTAGACCAGGTCTTTCTTGATGCGCTCGAATTCTTTCTTGTCTATGTCGCCCCTGGCATAACGCTCTTTAGCTACTTCCAGCGCTTTGCGTTCGGTACCGGAGCCGCTGCACCCCGTCAGACGGGTAATACCCCAGACGGCCAGTGCGATCAGACCACCCCAGAAAACAATCATCCATATTCCTCCAAAAATCATCCACCAACCCAGCCCTTCATGCATAAACCACATTACATTTCCTCCTTGTCTGCGGACAATGCCTATAAACTACTTATATTTTTAACATTATATGGGGCATTTAGACAAATGTATGTGACATTAGTCATGAAGCCAGGCATATGCATTAAATCCAGGAATAATACAGCTCAATAGCTCGTAATCCGATTACCCAGTTTAGTCAGGATCATAATAATTACCGGCCGGCGTCGGAGTCGTCTCCATCAGGACTGACATCCTTGTTGCTGTCTGGCTTCCCCTTGGAACCGGTGCCGGGGAATGCCGGTTTTATCCATCCCAAGGCCTTGCCCAGTGCTATCCGGGGAACACTGAGCACCCTGCTCACCGTGGACGGTGAAACATGTTCTTTACCGATAAGAACTTTACTGAAGGTGCGCTCCAGTTGCCCGTGTATATCGAAGGCAGTCCATAATATTATGTAAACCACCAGGGCTATGAGGACTGCCGGAACCGCCAGAGCCAGAGAGCCTACCGAAAAGATATGCATCATGAAAGGTATAAACCAGATGGCGACGAGGACAGTCAACAGGACGATAATGCTGTCCCTGAATACAGCCCTGATCGTCTGAAGCCTGGGCGACCGGGACGATAAGCGGCGGCTGAGGAGAAATGTCACCGCATAATCGGTGAGGTTCCTGATGTTTTTCCAGATTATGAAGAACGAAGGCAGGCAGAGCAGCAGCAGCAGGCATCCCGTTATGAGCACGACGATATCGTTGCGGATGCCGAAGAATTCAGCAGCGCCGCTGGCATAAGGAAGCGCAAAGGTGGCGATACCGATAAGAATAATCAGGATAAACAGGTTGATAACAATGGTCCTTACGGCATAGCGGACAATTGTAGCGGCAATGCTGTCGCTGCCGAAGGTCTTCCCCATCGTTTTTAACCAGTCCGACAGACGGGATATATAGGTTTTCAGCAGCGGAGGCGAATTGTTCTCCAGGAAATCGGAAAAATGCTCCGAGGAGCGGATAATATAGGGCGAGGTGAAAGAGGTGATGGCGGTTACCAGGGCTATTATGGGATATAAATGCGGTAATACGACATTATTTTCCACACCCACCCTGGTTATCACCAGCGAAAACTCTCCCATCTGGGGCATGCCCATGCCGACCTGCAGAGAGGTCCTGCCGTTATGGCCGGAGAGAAAAGTCGCCACCGTATTTATCAGAATCTTGCCGAATATGAAGACGAAAGCCACTATCAAAGCATAGACGGCATAATCCCGGAACTGGGTTATATTTATCAGCATTCCGATAGCCACAAAAAAGAGGGCAG
Organism: uncultured Dehalococcoidales bacterium; assembly: GCA_964510365.1. Taxonomy (GTDB): domain Bacteria; phylum Chloroflexota; class Dehalococcoidia; order GIF9; family UBA5629; genus CAZEAR01. The sequence continues at coordinate 5,048 of CAZEAR010000074.1, forward strand.
AAAACATCTGGCGCACCGAAGCCATTATCCTGACCACATCCTCGCCGTAATCGGTATCGCCTATCAGAGAACCCATTAAAAAGGCGCCGATAGCTACCGACAGCCCCAGATATTGTCCGAACAGGGCCATAGCAAAACACAGTCCCAGGCTGGTTATGAGCAATGCCTCGTTGGAATGCATGCGCTGGGTGAAATTGATAATCCTGGGAATAACCAGCGCTCCCAGCACCAGCACGGCTATGGTGAAGATAACCAGTTTAAGTATTACGAAGCCCACATCGACGAAATTTACGATACCGCTGCCGGCCAGCCCCGATAATACGGCCAGTATGGTTACTGCTGAAAAATCTTCGACTACCAGGATGCCCACTATTAACCTGGAGGATACGTGTTGCAGCCTGCCCATATCACGCAGCAGCTTCACAATAATGGCCGAGCTGCTGATATGCAAAGCAGCACCCAGGAATACGGAGTCGGTCACCGACCAGCCCAGCAATTGCCCCAGTCCGTAGCCCAGGGAGATCATGGTAATTATCTCCACCACCCCGATCATCAATATGGAGAAGCCGACATTGCGGATCTTGCTCCAGCTAAATTCCAGCCCCATGTTGAACAGGATAAGCACCAGGCCAAGGTCGGCCAGCAGTCCTATATTATGGATATCGGCTACGGAGAAGATGGGCAGCGTATAGGGGCCGACTATCAGTCCGGCAATCAGGTAGCCCAGTATCACCGGCTGGCGCAGCCTGCGGAATATGAGGGTAACCACACCGGCTACCGTCATGATGATGGCGAAGTCTCTCAGTAGAGTAATCTCTTCCATAGTCTTCTACCCGATGGAACGGATTAATCCCCATTTTACAATAAGGACAGCCGAAAATGATAGAACCTGCTGGTAGATACGGGCGCACCTGAAGAAACGCCCCTACATCGGGAGGTCCTACGCTGCATGAATTCAATGTTATCAACCTGGAACCTGCGATAATCCTTACCGCCCGGCTATATTTCTATGTTAAAATATTAAATCCGTTTTATTCATAGATAGACCGATGGATATATTGTTAATCGTCTTACAATCGGTGGTGGCGCTGCTGGGCATAGGGGTACTGGGTTTCTGGATACTTAAACGGGGCATAATACCGGAGAACGTCATCGGTTTCCTGGTACGGCTAGCCATCGAAATCGCTCTCCCCAGCGTCATTTTCTCCAATATAATCATAAACTTCTCGCCCCAGGAGCTTCCCGACTGGTGGCAATTGCCCATATGGTGGCTGCTGTTTTCGGTGACAGCCCTGGTCCTTACCCTGATAACCATGTTCCTCTCTCAGAAGAGCACCCGCAGCGAGTTTGCCCTGAGCACGTATTTCCAGAACGGTATCTTCTTCCCGCTGATCGTAATATCCGGCCTTTTCGGCAGCGAATCGACATATGCGGTGCAGCTTTTTATATTCATCATATTCCATCCTGTGGTCTTCTTCACTGCAGCACCTTTATTCTTCAGAAAGAAGGACGGTGAAGAAAAGAAGAGTCCAATGAGACTGAGCAGAATAATCAATCCGGTGATCGTGGCGACGCTGCTCGCCGTCGCTGTTAAACTTACAGGAATCGATGTTTACCTTCCGGAGTTCTTAATAACGATGCTGAAAATACTGGGCGGGATGACGCTGCCGCTGATTATGATAATACTGGGCGGCAGCCTGTATATCGATTTTCGCAAAAAGGGGAAAATATATATCTGGGAGATAGTTAAATTCGTACTGGTAAAGAATGTGCTGTTCCCGCTGGCGATGCTGGGCATTCTGATACTGATAAAGCCGGCCTATAATGTCGCACTTATTATGTTCATGGAAAGCGCAGTGCCGCCGATAACGGGTGTCCCCATAGTCACGGAGCGTGAGGGCGGCAACAGCTCCATAACCAACCAGTTTATCCTGGCCAGTTTCGTTTTATCCATAGTTACCATACCGGGAGTTTTCACCCTGTTCACCCAGTTTTTCCCCATGCCGTAATCAGGGCGCGGAGACAGCAGCTACGGCCTGGATAGACGAAAGCCCGCATCAACTTTCGAGGTATTCCATCCCGACACAATAGAGAGTATAATTCGTATATAGATAAACCATAAGGAGAATGATATACATATAAAATACTGTACCGATGTTATTTGCCCTGACTGTAACTGGAAATCCAAGGTTGAATACAATCCCCATAAGAACATATATACCTGCCACAATTGCAGCCATAAATGGCCCAAAGAGAAACCCGTGGTCAGGAAAAAGGTATACCGCTGCCCCAGCTGCGGACACCAGTGGGATGAAGAGCAAATACTGATCGAAGATAAGCTGAAAACAGCGCAATAGGAAACGAGCGGCTGCCCGGACTGTACCAGCTCCACCAGGGCGATATCGCTCCGATTCGGGTGCTTATAACAATTCCATAGCTGTCTTTCCTGCAGAATATATAATATCCGGAATAAGCCGATGCGGCCATGCGGAGCAATCGGTCAGGTCTCAATTATCGATTTTATTTAAGGAGTAAAACATGGCGGAAACTTATGATGTTGAAATCAAGGTGATCTCACAGAAGGGAGACTGCGGCGCAGGCCATAAAGTCGGCGATGCCTGGACCATTAGCACCGAGACGCCGTCAGGCATATGTTTAGCAGCCTTTCATGCCCTTTTACCCGATTTCCGGGTACTCAGGTTCGGAGGATCGTTCCCCTGGGAGCAGGATAAAGACGTTTCACATGTGGCCTGCCCCGATGCATTCAATCCGGTGGTATTCGAACTGAGAAGAAAACGTTAGACATTCGGCGGGATTCCGTTCCCCACGAGCTTAGATATTAATTTTTTCTTAATACTGCCTTAACACTATATTGACAGCGCAAACGGTTGGAATATAATTATTCCATACGGACCTTCTCCAGGTCTATGAATATGTTTCAGGAGGTATAAAGTGAAAAACAAAGCTCTAGGTATGATCGGTTTCATCGCTTTCGCCATCGGCCTGGTCATAGCAGTGGTGGTCGGGTTGCTCGCCGCATTCGGGATAATGGACATGGGCAATACCGCGATCATAATAATACTGCTGATCCTGGGCATCCTGGTAGGTGTTCTAAACATCACCACCTCGGAGATGGTCCCCCTGCTATTGGCCACAATCGCCCTGATAGTAGTCGGTGGTGTATTTGCGCCTCTTAAAGTAGCAGCAATAGGCGCTGTCCTGGACAATATCGTCAGCCTGCTGGCAACCCTGATGGCACCGGCAGCCGTAATCGTGGCGGTAAAGGTCTTAATAGCAGTCGGATTTCCCAAGGAATAATCCAGGAAATTATTTAAATCAGTCAGATATAGAGAAATAAATCGCCAGCATAATACACCAGCTAATATAAACGGAAATAGTCCGGGTAATCCTGTGAAACTGCTTCCGGCAATATCCTCATTGCCTGTTGAAGCAAGTATCGTGATACCCGGGCTTTTAATTATCTGATAAAACTAGAATCGACCGGCCGGGCATTTGCCTCCACACTCGCATTAACCGCGGCATATACTTCAGGTATTGACATCGGGGAAACTCGTAATATACTAATATAAACCGGCTTCGCCGGGTATCAAATCAACCAGGAGGTGTATATGTCAGAAAGATTATCAGGTATTGTGGGACTTACTGCTTTTACGTTGGGGCTGCTTATAGCAGTGGCTTTTGGAATACTAAGTGCGCTGGGTATAGTAGCGTACGGTACAGTTATTATTGTCATACTTATCATTCTGGGCATAATCGTAGGTCTTTTGAATATCACCAGCAAGGAAATACTGCCGTTATTGCTGGCTACCGTCGCCCTGGTAGTGGTGGGGAATGTTTTCGAACCCATTAAGCTGGCCAGCATAGGCTCGATGCTCAACAGCATACTTAACCTGCTGGCGACTTTGATGGCTCCCGCTGCTGTTATCGTAGCTATAAAGGTACTGGTCCAGGTAGGTTTCCCCAGAGATTAGAAACAGCGGAGTATTTATCTGACAATACGGTCGTCGCCTACGCGGCGGGTTATCTTTTTTTCGTCCATGTACTCCAGAAGTGCCATGGCATATTTCCGGCTGGTGTTAAACATGTCGCGTACTTCAGCCAGGGTTATCTTGCCCTGTTCCCGGGCACGGGCAACTATCTTTTCCACCATTTCATCGTAGGTATCGCGTGAATAGACTATCCCGCCGGTTACCTTGACCACCTTTTGCTGCTCGATAAGCAATTTGAGCAAATCAGGCTCGATAGCTACATCACCGGGAGGCGAATAGGGACTTCTCTCCAATGAAGCCAGGTATCCGGCAACCTTATCCTGCTGGTCCTTAGTAAGCTCGACCCGATGAGAGGGCATCCGGACAACGGCACCTTCCTCCACCAGCACGCCTTCCAGGAACAACTGGTTAAACACAGGCGAACCGGAAGCCAGTCCCAGCTTGCTGTTCAACTCTCCCCTGGGCATTCCCGGCCGGGCGGCAAACCTGCGATGATAATCGTCAACCAGCGCACCGGCTTTGTTTACCAGACCCTCCCAGTAGGACATGGTTATAATCGACTGCTCGGTGCGTCCCACCAGCATTACCTTTTTCTCATCGACAAGTTTTTTCAGAGCCTGCTGCGCTTCTTCGAGCGACAGGTTGCACTGGACCACGAGTGTTTCCAGAGACAGGGGCTGCTTCATCTCCAGCGCAGTCAATATTATTTCTCCGGTACTCCCCCGCTCCAGTGTCTCCAGGTTTTTAATGGTCTCCTTGTGGAAGCGTTTATGACGGCCGGCATTGGAGTTGATAACACTGCCGCCACCCAGGGTGTCCATGGGCGAACGGATAATGAAGCGGTCGCCTTTCACCACTGCTACAGGACTGCTCAAGGCGAACTGCACCAGCGCACTGCCCCCGGCACCCAGTTCATTGCTCTCCAGCAAATGCAACTTGGCATCGACCTCGGCCGAGCCGATGAAAAAGTTGATTACAGCCCCGTGGCGCAGAGGACGGCTGATGCCGGCCAGCATTTCCAACCTAACATCTATCCTCGCCGTAGGCACCAGCCTCGCCCTGAAAAGCGACTCCCTTGACCTGCGCC
>CAZEAR010000075.1:0-10013 GCA_964510365.1 uncultured Dehalococcoidales bacterium
CAACAAGGTTGTCCCGCCACCAAATGTGCCACCGGTTATCAGTCCGTTCGATGAGAATGCTGTAGAAGCGGCACTCAAGATAAAGGACCAGGACGACAGTAAAATCACAATTATTAGCCTGGGCAATAACCTGGTACGCGACGTTGTAAAAAAGCCCTTATCTATGGGCGGTGATGAACTCGTACTGTTAGAGGACGAAGCATTCGAAGGCGGCGATAGCTGGTCTACGGCATATGCGCTTTCCGAAGCAATTAAAAAGGTCGGGGAGTACGATATTATATTTTGTGGCCGACAGGCGGCTGACTGGGATTCGGGACAAGTGGGATCAGGTATAGCAGAATTGCTCGGCATCCCCTGTGTAACACTAGCTAAAAAAGTTGAGGTTAATGGTAATAAAGTAAGAGTGGAAAGAGTTATCAGCGACGGTTATCAGGTTGTTGAAGTCACGACACCGGTGCTGATAACTGTCAGTAACGAGATCGGTGAACCACGTTATGCAACTTTAAAAGGTATTATGGCGGCAGCTAAAAAGCAACCCACGGTATGGAAACCTGCCGACTTAGGAGCGGATTCTTCTAAAATCGGTGCATCAGGTCGTAAAACCAAGCTGCAGAAGATTTTCCAGCCTGTTCGTGAAGGAAAATGCGAACTGGTTGAAGCCGATAGCCCGGCCGAAGCCGGAACTAAATTAGCAGAAAAACTGAGAGAGGCTAAACTTATATAAATTAATTATATTACTAAGACTAGGAGGTTATAATGTCTGACGCTAAAGGTGTAATGATAGTTGGAGAGATCGTAGATGGTAAATTAAATTCCATTACTACTGAGATATTAGGCTGCGGCCGAAAACTGGCCGATGATTTAAAAGAAGAAGTACTATGTGTATTGATGGGCTCGGGGCTGGGCGATACACCCCAAAAGGCCATTTCCTATGGGGCAGACAAAGTATATGCTATCGATGATGCCCTATTTAAAGACTATCAAACCGATTCTTACGCCGAGGCGATAGGACAAATCGCTGCTGAAGCTCCGCCCAGGATAATTTTGCTGGGACAAACATCGATCGGTCGCGATCTGGGACCGAGGCTTGCCTTCAAGTTTAATTCCAGCTTATCGGCCGACTGTCTGGAACTTAATATAAATCCAGATTCAAAACTACTGGAACAAACAAAACCGGTATACGGGGGCAATGCACGGGCTGTATATGTATCCGAATCACTCCCTAATGTCGTAACCATAAGACAAAAAGCAATGTCACCTCTGGGACCGGATGATTCCCGAAAAGGGGAGATTATTCAATTTAAGGTCGACCTGGACCCGTCAAAAATCAGGGCAAAGCTTATCGAGACCGTCAAAGAAGAGGTCGCCGGCATCAAACTCGAGGACGCTCAAATAATAGTGAGCGGAGGACGGGGTATTGGTGGCCCGGACGGCTTCAAACAACTGGAGGAACTGGCTAAAGTACTGAAAGCGGCAGTCGGCTCAAGTAGGCCTCCCTGCGATAACGGCTGGGTCCCGGATACAATGCAAGTCGGTCTTACCGGCAAAGTAGTTACACCGGAGATCTATATTGCAGTAGCTATTTCAGGAGCAAGTCAACATTTAGCCGGATGTTCCGGAGCTAAGAGTATCATAGCAATCAATAAGGATCCTGAAGCTAATATCTTCCAGGCTGCCCGTTTCGGCGTCGTAGGGGATTGGAAGCAAGTAATACCCGCTCTTACGGAAAAGGTTAAAGAATTACTTGCCGGTTAATATTTAACCGTTTATTTATTATTCCTTTTGCGATATTATCTTTTGGGCCAGGGGTGCCGGTACTTCTTCAAAATGACTGAATTTCGTGGTAAACGTGCCGCGCCCTTGCGTCATCGATCTTAAGTCAATAGCATAACGCTGTACCTCTCCCTGTGGAGCTTGAGCTTGAATAACGTTCATTCCATCGGTAGGTGACATTCCTATTACGCGAGCACGTTTGCCATTTAGATCACCTATTATGTCACCGGTGAAAGAATCGGGAACTGTAATCGTCATATTTACAATCGGCTCTAACAAGACCGGTTGCCCCTGAGATAATCCCTTTTTAAAAGCCTGTGCCCCGGCGATTTTAAAAGACATATCGGACGAATCAACAGAATGGAAGCTCCCGTCATATAATGTTACCTTTATGTCAACTGCTGGATATTTGGCCAGCACTCCCTCCAACCTGGCTTCGTTAACTCCCTTCTCGACAGCAGGGATATAATTTTTTGGTATAGCGCCGCCCACTATCTTCTCAACAAATTCGAACCCATCCCCCCTCGTCAACGGTTCCAAACTCAAAAGTACATGACCGTATTGTCCGTGACCCCCGGTCTGTTTTTTATGTTTATACTCTGCGTTCACCGGTACCGTTATAGTCTCTTTATACGGGACCTTGGGAATGTTCAGATTCACTTCAACACCGAATTTCCGTGTCAATTTTTCGGAGGCAACTTCAAGATGAGCATCACCCATGCCACAAAGCAACATCTCTCCTACGCCCGATTCCCGCTGGATTTTTATGGTCATATCTTCTTCGGTAATCTTCGGTAAAGCCGTGCTCATTTTATCCAGATCGCCTTTAGATTTGGGGTGGACTGCCACGCATAATACCGGTTTGGGGAATTCAATCGGAGCTATCTTTAGAGGATGCTCACGGGTGCAAAGAGTATCGCCGGTAGAAGTAATAACCAGCTTAGTTACAGTTCCTATATCCCCGGCAATAACTTTGGTTGCTGATTCCTGTGTTTTCCCTTTCAAAAATGAAATTTGTCCTATTCGCTCATTGTTACCTTTGGGGATATTCCAGACCTGAGAATTACTGGATATAGTGCCCGTGCAAACGCGAAAATAAGTTATTTTCCCCACGTAAGGATCCGATGTTGTTTTAAATACCAGGGCAGATAACGGCGATCCCGAAGACGGTTCAATGGTCTGCTCATTTCCCGACGGATCAGTTATTTTCAATATACTTTTTGTTTTCGGTGAAGGCAAATAGCTGACCATAGCGTCCATTAAATTGCTTATACCGATATTATTAAGGGCAGTACCGACTAATATAGGTACAACCTTACCCTGAAGGGTTGCTTCGCAAAGACATTTATAGATTTCCTCGTTGCTAATCTCTTGACCGTCAAGATATCTGGATATCAAATCATCATCAACTTCTACTATGGTCTCAATCAAGTTCTCACGATAGGAATCTACCTCGGACTGAAGTTCTGCCGGTACTTCCACCTCTTTCGGAGGACTACCCGTATAACCCTTCTTCGATATTAAATCAACTATTCCCTGGAAATTTTTCTGAGAGCCTATAGGCAGTTGTATGGGCAGGCAATTCTTTCCTAATTTCCCCTGAATATCTTTACACGTAGTATTGAAATTGGCATTTTCTCTGTCCATTTTGTTGATAAAAATGAAGCTGGGAATATCTGCTTTCCTGCTGAATTCCCATACCTGCTCAGTGCCGACTTCAACACCCGAGGCAGCACATACTACAATAACGGCGCCTTCGCAAACACCCATTCCCGATTTCACTTCGGCTACAAAGTCGGGATAGCCCGGTGTGTCTATTATATTCAACTTGGTCTTATTCCATTCACACGGAATCAAAGATAAATTAATGCTTATATTTCGTTTTATCTCTTCGGGTTCGTAGTCCGATACAGAAGTACCATCATCGGCTTTGCCCAAGCGGCTAATGGCTCCGGTACCAAAAAGCATTGCCTCGGCCAAAGTTGTCTTTCCCGACCCGGAATGGCCAAGCAAGACAATATTTCTAATTTGTTCTGTCTCATATTGTTGCACGTAATTTACCTCAGTTAGAATTTGCTCATGTGATAATAAGCATCAGAATTGTAACAGTGTACTGCTCGACCGTCAAGATAATGACTAAATATCAGTCCGTCCGGCAACACATAGAAAAGAATCCTGCCTGTACTCGATCCTTTATGCTATAATAGTCGGCACATTTATATTCTATTTTGAATGCTGAAAACTATGGGGCATAAAAGCTATGAAACTGAGCAATGAAGAGGTAAAACATATCGCTCTTTTAGCCAGGTTAGGGCTAAGTGAAGAGGAAATCGAAAAATTTAAAGTACAACTTTCCAATATCCTGGAAAATTTTGAGATTCTAAAGCAAGTCGATACCAGCCAACTATCTCCTACCGCTCAATCCGTTTCGCTGAACAACGTTTTTCGTACGGATGAATCCGAGCCTTCATGTTCGGTACAGGATGTACTGGCCAATGCTCCCCAGCAAGAAGATAACTATTTCAAAATTCAAGCAGTACTAGAATAAACCATGGACCGACTTCATCAACTTACCATATCCGAAGCAGGGCAACTGTTAAAGAACAAAGAGATATCCTCTTTTGAATTAACCCAGGCCTGTTTAAATCATTTGGCAGATGTGGACAGCAAAATACGTGCCTGCGTCACAGTTTTGGCGGATGCAGCACTGGAACAGGCCAGAGAAGCGGACAAGACTATTCTTAAAGGCAATACGGCAAAGCTCACCGGCATTCCAGTATTGATAAAAGACAATATGTGTACGGCAGGATTTCTAACGACATGCTCTTCAAAAATGCTGGAAAATTTCATCCCCCCGTATGATGCTACCGTAGTCAAGAAATTAAAGGATACTAAAGCTGTGATCCTCGGCAAAACGAATATGGATGAGTTTGCTATGGGTTCTTCAACAGAGAACTCCGCCTTTTTTCCTACCCACAATCCCTGGAATTTAGACTGTGTTCCCGGCGGCAGCAGCGGAGGTTCAGCAGTTGCTGTTGCTGCTGATGAGGCTATATATGCACTCGGCTCGGATACAGGCGGCAGTATAAGACAACCGGCCGGTTTCTGTAATGTAGTCGGCTTCAAGCCTTCATATGGAAGAGTAAGTCGCTTCGGTCTGGTAGCGTTTGCCAGTTCTCTGGATCAAATCGGACCTATTACTAAAAATGTTACCGACTGCGCTACAGTCATGGAAACTATTGCCGGACATGATAGACGGGATTCCACCTCTGTACCTATTCCCGTTCCTGATTATACCGCAGCCCTGATCCCTGATATAAAAGGACTGCGGATAGGTATTCCAAAAGAATATTTCGTTGAGGGAATGCAGGAAGAAGTACGAAAAAACATAGAGTCGGCCATAAAAGTACTGGAGAAATCAGGAGCGAATGTAGATTGGGAGGCATCGTTACCACATACTAAATATGCCCTTGCAGCATACTATATCCTGGCTCCATCGGAAGCCTCTGCAAATCTGGCTCGCTACGACGGATTTAAATATGGTTTTTCCTGTACAAAAGAAAAAAACATGTGGACTGCCATTGAGAAAACCAAGCAGTCAGGTTTCGGCCCTGAAGTAAAAAGGCGCATTATGTTAGGCACCTATGCTCTATCGGCCGGTTATTATGATGCTTATTATCTTAAAGCTCAGAAAATCCGCACTTTAATACGAAGCGAATTCGAGCAGGCTTTTGAAAAATACGACGTCCTGGTCACTCCTACTTCCCCGACAGTGCCCTTTAAAATCGGAGAGAAAGTAGATGACCCAATGCAAATGTATTTAAGTGACGTATGTACCCTGCCCATTAATATCGCCGGAGTTCCAGCTATCTCTATTCCAGCCGGATTTGCTCACGGTTTACCCACAGGCATGCAAATTATCGGGAAACCTTTCGGTGAAGAGAAGATAATTCGCACAGCTTTTGCTTACGAACAGGCTACAGAGTGGCATAAACAGAAACCCGATATTAAATAAAAACGCATTCACCTCAAACATAAACTATTGAGAATGCTTCTTAAAAAATATTATAATCTTCTCTGATTTTAGAGATTATTTAACTTCGAATATTAAAGGGAGGGAAAATGAAGGAGATTTTTGAAGCTTTGGAAAACGATGCCAGGTTAACGCCGGAAAAAATCGCCAACATGACCGGTATACCTATTCAAGATGTTAAGAATGAAATCAGTAAGGCGGAAGAGGAAAAAATAATCATAAAGTATAAAACCGTCCTCAACTGGTCGAAATTAGGTGATGAAAAAGTGCTAGCCCTGGTCGAAGTGAAAGTCGTCCCGCAGCGGGATGTTGGATTCGATTCAATAGCAGAACGGATCTACCGGTTCCCGCAGGCCCGGTCGGTTTATCTGGCTTCTGGAACTTACGATTTAGCCATATTGGTAACCGGAGAGACTATGCAGGAAATTGCATTATTTGTGTCAGAGAAATTAGCTCCGCTGGATGCCGTTCAAGGCACGGTTACTCATTTCATCCTGAAAAAATACAAGGAGGATGGCGAGATATTCGAGGGTGGGGAGGGCACCAAACGCTTACCGATAAGCCCCTGAGGTAAAATTAAATAATTGAAGGCAATATCAAGAACACATATTTATTGCTATAGACAAATATTATGCGTAATAAAATAGATAAAAGCCGAATATCCAGCACTGTAAGCGATCTGCCCCCTTCCGGCATCAGGAAGTTTTTCGATTTAATCGCCACCATGGATGATGTAATTTCACTGGGGGTGGGCGAACCGGACTATGCCACTCCCTGGCATATAAGGGAGGCCGCTATCCATTCTCTGGAGAAAGGCTATACCATGTATACTTCGAACCAGGGATTACCGAAACTGAGACAAGAGCTATCCGGCTATTTGAAATCTCACTATAACCTGGATTATGACGCCGATAAGGAACTCTTAATAACCGTAGGTGTTAGCGAAGGTCTCGATCTGGCCCTTAGAGCAATACTCAGTGAAGGTGATGAAGTTATTATGCCGGATCCCTGCTATGTTTCTTATCCGGCATGTACGACTCTGGCCGGAGGAATACCCGTAATGGTCCCTATAAAGGAGGAGCAGGGATTTAAAATCACAGCCGAGGATATAGAAAAACATATATCGGAAAAAACCAGGGCGATTCTCATTGGCTATCCGTCAAATCCCACCGGGGCCACAATGACTGCCGGGGACTTAATGCCGATAGCAGAACTGGCCAAACAACATAACTTACTGGTAATATCCGACGAAATATACGGGCAACTGGTCTACGGTGAAGAAGAAGTTAATTTCGCCGCCCTGCCCGGCATGAGGCACCATACTATACTGCTAAACGGTTTTTCCAAAGCCTATTCCATGACAGGCTGGAGAGTAGGATATGCTGCCGCCGACCCTGAGATAATCGGTGCCATGTGTAAGATTCACCAGTATACAATCCTGTGTGCCCCGATTATGGCGCAAAATGCCGCAATCGAAGCTCTGAAGACGAAACCGGACGAGATATCATCCGTACGATCAGATTACGACATGCGCCGGAGGCTTATCGTTAAATCTCTGAGGGATATCGGTCTGTCCTGCTTTGAACCAAAAGGGGCTTTTTATGTTTTTCCGTCAATAAAGATTATAGGTATGACCTCGGAAGAATTTGCTGAAAAACTTCTGTTTGAAGAAAAAGTTGCTGTAGTTCCCGGAACGGCATTCGGCCAAAACGGAGAAGGCTATGTCCGCTGCTGCTACGCTACTTCTCTGCCGGAGATCGAAGAAGCATTAAAAAGAATCAGCAGATTTGTTGATAAATATCGCAGTAAATAGAAATAATATACAATTTGAATATGCAGGCCTCTGAGGATTAATTAATATAACAGCGATATTTCGAATAACGCCTCAGGCCGTTTTCCGGACAAGCCCCATATGATCTTTAACCTCAGATAACGTCTCTCTGGCGATTACCTGTGCCCGGCCAGCGCCATCGGACATAACTTCATAAACGTATTCGGGCTTTTTTGACAGCATCATACGTCGTTCCCGAAACGGCCCCAATGCATAATTTATGCCTTCAGCAAGAATTTTTTTGCAATCCACACAACCGATTTTGGCCTGGCGGCAATCCGAAGATATCTCTCCGATACGGTCGGCATTGAAATAGCTGTGGAGTTTATAAATATTACAAATATCGGGATGTCCCGGGTCCGATCGATATTGACGGGCAGGATCGGTTACCGCAGTCATCACCCTCTTTAAAGTTTCCTCCGGAGTAGATGCAAGTTCAATATGATTGTCATAGCTCTTGCCCATCTTCTGTGTGCCATTAAGGCCCAATACCAGCGGTAAAGAAGTAAGCTTGGCCTGCGGTTCCGGAAAAGTAGGACCGAAAATGGTATTAAATCTTCGTGCTATCTCACGTGCCAGCTCCAGATGCGGAAGCTGATCTTCGCCAACGGGGACCACCTCAGCTTTATACAAAACGATATCCGAGGTCATAAGCACAGGATATCCTACTAGGCCATAATTAACATTTTCCGGCTGTGTGCGTGCTTTCTCCTTAAAAGTAGGAACTCTGAGCAGCCAGCCCAAAGGTGTTACCATACTGAGCAAAGTATGAAGTTCCATTACCTCCGGTACATCGGACTGGACAAACATGATACTTTTTTGAGGATCGAGACCGGCTGCTAACCAGTCGAGCATCATTTCAAATATATTCTCTTGAAGCTGTCCTGTTTCCTCCAGACTGGTAAGAGCATGGATATCAACAATACAGTAAATGCAATTATATTGTTCCTGAAGTGCCACGTAGTTTTGAACAGCTCCGATGTAATTGCCGATATGCAGCCTGCCGGTCGGCCTGGCGCCAGAAAAAACTCTCTTCTTCATTTTTTCAAGGCTGAAGTTTATCACAAAACGGCTGCAGCTACAATCTGGAGATAAATCAGGTACGGAGAGAAATCAAGAATATATTGACTACATGCTATCCGGAGCAGACATTCCCATGAGATTCAGAGTTTTAGCCAGCGCAATTTGAGCTACTTTCACCAGCTTAAGTCTTGCCGAAGACATTTCCTGATTCTTGGTAACGACCCGGCACTGTTTGTAAAAGCTGTGAAAAACTGTGGCTAATTCCTGAGCATAATAAGGTAGATGATGAGGCTCCAGAGTTTTTGCCACCGTTTCTACTATTTCGGGAAGCAGCAGTATTTGGCGAATCAAGGTTAATTCCGGCTCAGTGCTGAGTAAGGATACATCCCCTTTACTATAGTCAATCCCACGTTCCTCAGCCAGTTTTAATATACTGGCAATCCTGGCATGCGCGTATTGTACATAGTAAACAGGGTTATCGGCAGACTGCTTTTTAGCCAGTTCCATATCAAAGTCCATCTGACTGTCGGCAGAGCGCGATAAAAACACAAATCGACAGGCATCAGCACCGACCTCTTCAATAACTTCTCTGGCAGTAATAAGGTCACCGCTCCTTTTCGACACCTTAACGATATCGTCTCCCCGTTTCAATGTCACCAGCTGGCATATTATGATTTTCAGACGTTCCGGATTTATCCCGAGCGCACTGATCACCGATTTCATCCTTGAAACATGTCCATGATGATCGGCGCCCCATATATCTATAACAGTATCAAACTTCCTTTCCAGGAATTTATTGTAATGATAACTGATATCAGAAGCGAAATAAGTAGGAGACCCGTCACTCCGTATCAACACGTTATCTTTATCCTCTCCCAGAGTGGATGATGTGAACCATGTTGCCCCTTCCCTCTCCGTTACATAACCCTTGTCTCGCAGTAGCCCGATAACCTTTTCATTCAGACCTTTCTCATACATACTTTGTTCACTGAACCATACATCGAACTCGACTCCCATCAATTCCAGGTCCAGCTCTATTTCCTGTAATATCTTTTCGACTCCTATACTACCTATTTCTTTCAGCGCCGATGTCTCGGATAATTTCAGAAATTTATCACCTTCATATTTCACGATGTCCTTGGCCAAGTCAACCATATAATGGCCTACATAGCCATCCTGCGGCAACTCAGAGCTAATGCCGAGACACTGTTTATACCGTGCCAGCAGTGAGCGGCTAAAGGAATCCAGTTGACTGCCAGCATCGTTGATATAATACTCTTTCTCTACCTTATAGCCGGCCATACTTAACACATTCGCCAGAGTGCTGCCGATAACGGCTCCTCGACCATGCCC
>CAZEAR010000076.1:0-9962 GCA_964510365.1 uncultured Dehalococcoidales bacterium
GTCGTAGGATGAACCGGCCCTTCCTCCAATTTTCTATAAAGCTCGTCCGGGCTCAAGTCCACCCCGTCTCTATAGGCTTTCTCCCCGAAGTAAATATATACAGGCACTACCGTGATCCCCAGTTCCCCGACAATTTTTTCAGGCAGGTCGGATCCACTATCGGTAACAATTTTAACTGTCATAGCAAATTTCTCAGAGCTATTTTATATGAATATAAACTTCATTACTACATTTTTTCATAACCATTGAACGTTTTATTGTATGATATACATAATACATAATCTTGACCTGTGACTGCAGTAGACATTAGAATTGCACAAAGATTTGTGACTGGTCTGAAATTTTTTTCGAGAATTAAAGAACATGAAATATAACGATATTCTGCAAAAACTGGAATCGGCATCAAATCCCGATGCAATTTCGGGTATGGCAAAATACGGAATTACTCCGAAAAATACTTTCGGCATTTCTATGCCGGATATAATCAATATTGCCAGGGAAATAGGTATAGACCATGATTTAGCCCAGCAACTCTGGAAACAAGATATCCGCGAAACCAGGATCCTGGCCTGCTTAATCGACAACCCGGAATTAATATCCGAAGCACAAATGGAAAGATGGGTGCAGGACTTCGATTACTGGGAGATTTGCGACCAGTGTTGTATCAAACTCTTTCGAAGAACTAAATACGCTCAACAAAAAGCAGTTGAATGGAGCTCGAATAAAAAAGAGTTCGTTAAAAGGGCAGGCTTTGTATTGATGGCTACATTAGCCGTACATGATAAAAAAGCAAGCAATGAGAGCTTCGATAAGTTCCTTCCAATTATAGTTAATGAAGCTACTGATGAGAGAGCATCCGTTAAAAAAGCAGTTAACTGGGCATTAAGGCAAATTGGAAAACGTAACCGGGAGTTGAATTCCAGGGCGATAGCAGCCGCTAAAGATATTTATAAGATCAATTCAAAAAGCGCTAAATGGATAGCTTCCGATGCTCTCAGAGAATTAGAAAGCGAAGCAATCCAAAAAAGAATTATGGAAAAGAAATAACGAAGACAATAAATATAGTTATTTTGAGACCAATAATCAATAAATAAGATATAACTGATTACAATGAATATTCTTCAATGCTGCCATGCCGGACAATATTGATCAAAAACTCAGGAAATATTTCCCCCCTGACATCGTAGACCTGCTGATAAACGCTGGTAACAAATCATCGGCAGTACAAAAGGAACTTTTTCTCGTTGGTGGATCGGTCCGCGACCTGTTTCTCAATCGAGTCAATCTGGACCTTGATCTTGTTGTCGAAGGGGATGCTATCGAACTGGCCCGAGAGCTGGCAAAAGAATACCGGACCAACATTATTATTCACCGGCGTTTCGGCACCGCCAAATTAAATTTTGATAACTTCAGCCTGGATATGGCCACTGCCCGCAGTGAGACCTATGAAAAGCCGGGAGCATTACCGACGGTCCAAAGCGGGACTATCACCGAAGACCTCCAGCGCAGAGACTTTTCTATTAATGCTATGGCTATATATTTAACACCCCATAACTTCGGAAAACTTATTGATCCCCATAATGGAATAGCTGATATCAGTAGTCGCTTTATTCGGATTCTTCATCCCCGAAGCTTTGCCGACGATGCTACCAGGATTCTCAGAGCTATTCGCTACGAAAAAAGGCTGCTGTTTACGTTGGAGCCGGAGACTCTGAAGCTGCTTAAAAACAGTACTCAGATGCTTAATACCATAAGCAGTACACGACTAAAGCATGAGCTGGATCTTATATTGAAGGAAGAATATCCCGAGCAAATTCTTAAGAGAGCTGAAGAACTCGGCATAATTAACAAATTGCATCCTTCCCTTAGAGGCAATGGATGGCTCAGTGATAAGTTCGATCAAGCCCGACAACTTTGTATTAGAAGTTCACCTTTGCATATATATTACTGTCTACTTGTTTACCATCTTTCCGAGAAGGATTGCGACCAATTTATATCCCGGTTAAATATACCTAAAAAATTAGCTCAGATGATGACACAAACTTTAATATTAAAATCACGGGTTCACAAACTGGAGAGAATTAAAGTTAAACCCAGTGAAATATTCGATTTCCTCAACGGCTATACCGTACCAGTAATACAAGCTAATATGCTGTCCGCAGAATCCGTTATTATAAGGCAGTACCTCCAGCTCTATTTATCTAAGCTGCGCAATATCAAACCGCAGTTAACCGGGGATGATCTGGTCAATTTAGGCATCTCGTCCGGTCCTGAACTGGGGCAAATATTAAATGAAATCCGCAAACAGAAACTCGACGGTAAAATTAAAACCAGGACAGACGAGGAAATATTAGCTCGAAATCGGCACTATAGTTTAGGTAAACCAGGAAGGGAAAATTAGCGGTATAACACCGGCGCCGATGTAAGCTTCAACAAAAGACCTGGGAATTCGACCGGCCCAACAGGCTAGTAAAAACTTCCATACCGATAGTCTCAAAGCTCCTGCTATCAACCCCACCAGATCAAAAAGTAGCATAGGTATAAGCGCAAATATAAAAACAGCCCAGAATCCATAGCGGTCCATCCACGATTTTGCCCACTTATACTGTCTCTGATGTTCATCTATAATTATTAATTTACCGACATAGCCGGCAAAATAAGCGGTTAATTCACCCAGGGATCCCCCGATACTGGCTATTATAGCCACGATTAACGGATTCCATACCGAAGCCATCGCCATCACAAAAGCTACACCGGGAGCAGGAAATATAATAGTGCAACTGCTCAGCAATGTGATAACAAAGACAGCAAGGTATGCCCAGATTGCATACTGTTTTACCGATACATTCAGATAGTCGTCGATAAACCATATCAGATAAACAATGCCAATTGTTAAAGCTATAATGCTTATAAGCCAGAGGGCTGTATTAAACCATTTTCTTTTATTCTTTAACGATTCCCGGACGATCTCAATCATTCTAAACCTGTTCCTCTATTCCACCGTCGTGGATACCGGAAAAACCGGGAAGCCTCTATTGCTAAGGTTACGGCATATCACATCGGCCCGGCCCTTGCTTTCTACGGGAGCAAAAAGTGCCGGCCCCGAACCGGCTAAATGGATGTCGGCTGCCCCCGCTTGTATAAAATAGTCCCGGTATTCGTCAAGTTCCGGGAAAGCATCATCAGCTACCGAATCGAAAACATTGAATAGCGACGAGGTATCTATCTGGCCCGTTTTGGACCAGTATTCCATCGTCTTATTCATATATTGCCCTTCGGTGACATGCTGCTCCGTCAACAAGGAATATAAATGCTTCGTCTTTTCAGGCATCCGGTTTAGTGAAGGCACAAGTATAACAAACCATCTCTGCGATAAACAGGGTAACGGCATAACCACTTCGCCGCGACCCTTAATCAAAGCCATTCCCTTATGTATGAAGAAAGGCACATCCGATCCCAGGGTAGCGGCTAATTGTACCAGGTCGGATGTCTTTAATTTCAGTCCCCATAAATCGTTTAGAGCGAGCAATGTTGCCGCCGCATCGCTGCTGCCTCCACCTAAACCGGAACTCGAAGGTATCTTTTTCTCCAGATATATTTTGGCTCCGATTTTGTAGCCGCCAATCTGCAGCATAGCTTTTGCAGCCCGGATAACCAGATTGTCCGAAGTCTGTAGATCTAAATCGGTGCATTCAAAATATATTACTTCCTCAGCCAGCTCAAAAGACAGCGTATCGTATAAATCTATGGTATGCATCAAGCTACGAAGTTCATGATAACCGTCATCGCGTTTGCCGATAACTTCCAGAATGAGATTAATTTTAGCCGGAGCTGAAATAGTTAACATATTATTACGACTTCCTCAATGATATGATCTCTCTATATAATCTCTCCCATTCCGCAATGCCGAGGTTTTCGGGTCGACATTTAGGATCTATCTCTGCTTTTTTTAATAAGGCAATAACATCAGCCGATTCCATTTGCAGTCCTTGAGCTAAAGAATTATGCACTTGTTTCCTGGGCGAACTAAACCCGCACCTGACAATTTCCAGAAAATCATCGACATTACCCGATTTGAATCTAGGTTCGGCAAGCATATCAAGACGTACTACCGCTGAATCCACTTTGGGTTGGGGGTAAAATGACCGCGCCGGCACGTAGGTTATAATCTGCGGATCAGCGAAGACCTGTATACCTACCGACATCGCCGTCATTTTCCCGGAAACTGCCGCGATAGATTCAGCAACTTCCTTTTGAACCATTACCAACATCAAAGTCGGTTTTATCGAAGCACCAATAAAATAACGCAATATCGGAGAGGTAATATAATAAGGCAGATTGGCAACAACTTTATACGATACTTTACCCTCCAATATCTGCTGTAAATTTACCTTCAATATATCGGCATTAATAATTCTGACATTCGACAAATGTGACAGCCGCTGCTCGAGTAATGAAGCCAGTTTATTATCGATTTCAACCGCCACAACGCTCGCGGCATATCTGGCTAACTCAACTGTCAATATTCCCAGCCCGGGTCCAACTTCTATGATGTTATCTTCTAACTTCAACTCAGCGGCGGATACAATGGTGCCCAAGATTGTGTCGTCTATAAGGAAATGCTGACCTAACCCTTTCTTCGCTTTAAAGCCGAATCCGCGTAATAACCTTCTAATTTCGAGGGACTGTTGATTCGTATTTCTCGGCACTTAAGACTCTTACTTTTTACTACCGGCAATTTATTAATTGCGGAAATATTTACTAGCCAACCTTTATGGGCCGTGCACCGGCCATCGATTCCATCTTCCGTCTTACCGCAATTAGCCGGCTCCGACCAGGTTACCCTACGGCACCCGGATTATACTATTTACCGCTGCTTCCTTCCGGACCTGACGGGGTTCATAGCTGTCCGCCGCGTAGGACCCAATCTTCATCACCACTTGACCGCGATAACCCAAAAGAATAAAAACCTCAAGCCGGGATTCAATCCCGCTATAGCGGATCTCGGGTACAGGGCACCGCTAGTTCCCCATCTAGCACGACCCAACTAATATTACTATGGAGTTAGAAACGATGCAATATCACCGCCCATGCTCCAACCGATTAATCAAGAATTCCGGCAAACCCTTTAGCCGCATACTTTCCTGAGTAGCTTTGATATCATATTCAATGCGATAAAAATAAATGGTTCCTTCTTCTTCATCGTAAATTGCGTAGCCGGCACGTGGATCACGATCGCGAGGTTGTCCGATACTGCCGGGATTTATAATGAGTCTGCTATTATCAAGCTTTATTGTTGTTTCCTTAGAATAAGCCGAAATATCAACACCGTCATCCGAGCGCTCAAAAACCAGCGGAATGTGAGAATGTCCCACCAGACAGTAGTGAGTATTAAAATAATCGAAACTGTTTTCAGCCGCGTCGGCCGATAATAAATATTCCCAGACAGGGTGTCTGGGACTGCCATGGACCAGTGTAAATTCGCCGACAGTCAGCGTATAGGGGAGATTCTGCAAATATTCCCCATCTTCCGTTGTCAACTGGCTGGATGTCCACTTATTGGCATCAGCCGCATCGGCATTAAAATCCGAAATATCAATCTGATTTACTGCTGCCAGATCATGATTTCCGGCAATACATAGATGCTTATAGTTCCTTAATAGTTCAATGCATGCGTGAGGTTCAGGACCGTAACCTACCACATCACCCAGACACCATAACTCGTCAAATCCACCTTTGTCTTCTATATCCCTGATTGCGGCTTCGAAAGCAACTAAATTGCTGTGGATATCTGCAATGATAGCGTATCGCATTTGCCTAATATACCATGCAAATTATATTTTGTTAAATAAAACCCGATTATAATAACGATTCATTACCGAAAGATTGCTAATCCACAATCGATAACCGGCTGTTCAGTTTTGGACCATACTGGTAAAATGGCTTATACAGACTATCAATAAATAATAACGGGAGTGAACAATATGCATTATTTTGCCTTTGCTTCTAATCTAAACAAAAAACAGATGGAGGAGCGATGTCCCGGCTGCAAACCGAAATTCACTGCCATACTGCCTAACTATAAATTGATATTCACAGGTTGGTCAAAAGAATGGAAAGGCGGCATCGCCAGCATTAAGCCCTTCAGGGGCGAAAAGGTCACCGGCGCCGTTTACGAAATCTCCGAAGCCGACTTAAAAAGGCTAGACAGAAATCAGGGTTATCCGACAATTTATAACCGCTTCAATATTACAGTATGGACCGATACCGGCGATCCTGTAGAAGCGTTTACCTATATCAAACGGGAGCAGTCGGAGGAAACAAAGCCTTCCCCGGAACTTCTCAGCTATATCAGAAAAGGTTACCATGACTGGGGAATCGAATAGTTATTGAACAACGTTTATAATCAGGGCTTTTCTTCGATCTTAATAGTTTTGATAACGTCGCCTTTCCCGGCCGGATTTTTAGTAGGGTCCCGCGGAGTAAGTCTATTCAGTACCTGCATTCCCTCAATTACCTTACCGAATACGGTATGCTTGCTATCAAGACCGGGTTGAGGTGAATAGGTTATAAAGAACTGGCTTCCATTGGTATTGGGCCCGCTATTTGCCATCGATATAACACCTGTGGCATGGCTATTTTTATTAATTTCATCTTCAAATTGATAACCGGGGCCTCCGGCACCGGTACCGGTAGGGTCCCCGCCCTGAGCCATGAAACCGGGAATCACTCTGTGAAACGTTACTCCGTCATAAAAACCTTCCCGGGCTAAAAATACGAAGTTGTTTACCGTTTTGGGAGCATTTTTAGCAAAGAGCTCTATAACTATATCTCCTTTTTCAGTCACAATAGTAGCGACATACTTCTTATTTACATCGATCATCATCGGAGGAGGTCCCGAATATTTCTTGGGCCCTATTAATTCAGGAACAGCGGTGGGTGTTTGCCCGTTTTCCCCCGAAGGTTCAGAAGCACATCCAGCCACAACAAACACCAAACTAAAAATAAACAGCAATGTGAATACAATTCTGGACAAAGGTAAACCTCCTTGCGGTAAAACTAACTAAAAACCAGAAGCAGTCTATAATATGATTTAATTTAACTGAAAGACAGGTCTTTCAGCCGGGCGATGGCATATTATATGCTTACTTCGGATATCTTACAGCTTTGTTAATATCAACAAGTATAAAACACATCTCCGAAAAAGCAAGCAAGCCAAAACCATACACTATAGACAGTATTAAACCAATGGCAGCAACAGTTATCGCTGTATTACCTACGAGATTCCCCATACCGGGAATCAAAGATATAAACTGACCGCCCATAACTGCAAAAACGGCCATCGCAATCGAGGCCACACAACCGATAACCAGCACAATCCAGCCAATAACCTGGAAAATAACCCCTGCTACTCGTAAAAGGCCGGCTCTTCTTGGTGGACCTGCGGCGCTCCAAACTGCCGTATTTCTGGCATCTGATCGAGCAGGTTCAGCCATTGGAGGTGGAGTTTGGGAAATGTCCTCGATTACGGTTGATTGGGCCTGAGATACAGGAATAGTGACTGTGGGTTCCGGAGCGGTCTGTACCGGTTGTGCGACTTCCGCTTGTGGGATGGTTTGCGTTAACTGTGTTCCGCAAATACCGCAAAACTGCTGACTTTCCGAAATCGGTGAACCACAACTTGGGCACGTTATCGTTTGCTGCATAGTATCGACCCCCTTCTTTTTATGAATTATATAACTTGTATCTTATAGAACACAAGGCCTGTATTGAAATCAATACAGGGTCTGATTAATATTTTCAATACATTTTCATGGCAAACAAACTCATATATCTCTATGAATTATTATATCAGGCAAATAAATTATTACATAGAGCTAAATTTAAAGCCATATGCTATAATCCAGAGCTATGAAGGTCTCAGAGTTAGGGGAATTCGGCCTGATAAAACTTCTCGCCGATATCGTCAATAAATCTGCAAATATCGAGGGCGTCACTGGAGATAGACTGCTTCAAGGTATCGGCGATGATACCGCCGTGTGGAAGGCCGAAGGCCCGTTACAGTTAACTACAACAGATAGTCTGATACAGGATACGCACTTCGACCTCGATAATATCGACTGTGAAATGCTGGGGTATAAAGCCATCGCGGTCAACTTGAGCGATATCGCAGCCATGGGAGGCATCCCTGATTATGCTCTGGTTTCACTGGCCCTGCCGGGAGATATCGAAGTAGATTTTATATCCGGCCTGTATCAAGGTATGGTAGATATTTCCGGTCGATTCGGTGTTATCATTGCCGGAGGCAACATCTCTTCATCGAGCAAGATGATAATTTCCGTTACGGTTATCGGTCATCTGGAAAACGAAGCATTTCTGAGCCGTTCCGCAGCTATCCCCGGCTTTCCGCAGCCGGTCTAACGATGCTCAAACAAAAAATGAATTTCGGCGCTGACATCAGAAAATTATTATATGAAGCACACTTTAAGCCCTTGCCGAGGGTGCCGGAAGGAAGAGTTTTATTAAAATACGGGGTAAAAGCCGCCATAGATATAAGCGACGGTCTGATTGCAGACTTAGCCCATATTTGCCGCGCAAGCAAGGTCGGTGCAGTGATCAGACAGGACCTGGTGCCGGTACATCCGGTATTATCGGACTACTTCAAGAACGACCTCGATAGATTAACCCTCAGCGGTGGCGAGGACTATGAACTATTATTCACTTCAAGTGAGCGAGTTATTGAAAGTGTCAGCAAAGAAGTCTCCTGCCCCGTTAACATAATAGGCGATATCATAGAAGGACAAACCGGAGAAGTTAACATAGTAAACAGTTCCGGAGAAACGGTCCCATGGCGACAATCGGGCTGGGAACATTTTAAGTCATAATAACTAAGCGCGGAAGATAATAAATTGATTTTCACTTCGAAAAGCCCCAGTCAAACTCAGAAACTCGGCATCCTTATCGGGAACCTGGCACAAACCGGCGATGTTTTTTTACTTAGCGGCAACCTCGGCAGCGGGAAAACATGTCTGACGCAGGGCATCGCCTGGGGTATCGGAGTAAAAGAGTACGCCTTCAGCCCCACCTTCGTCCTGGTAAAGGAATATTATGGCAGGATGCCTCTGTATCATATCGATTTATACAGGCTCGACGATATCGAAGAAATTATAGACCTGCGGCTTGAAGAATATTTCAACCGCAATGGTATATGCGTAATCGAATGGGCGGAAAAAGGACTGTCTGTTTTACCTGAGGAAAATGTTTTTATCACCATGAATTATATCTCACCCCGCATTCGTACCATTAATTTTGCACCAAACGGCAAACGCTATGTACAATTATTAAAATCTCTGGAAGCAGAACTTAAAGCATGGAATTAGCCATCGATACATCTACCAACTACGCCGGAATAGCTCTCTCGATTGAAGGTAAAACTCTGGCTGAGCGGACCTGGTACTCGGAACAGAATCACACCGTAGAATTAATACCGGGCATTCAGCACATGTTCAAACAGATGAAAAGCGACATTAAAGAAATCCGGGCTGTCTTCGTAGCCAGAGGTCCGGGCAGTTTTAACGGTTTAAGAGTCGGACTGAGCACTGCAAAAGGTTTCGCTATCGCTTTAGACATTCCGGTAGTAGCCATAAGCACCCTGGAAATCGAGGCCTATCCTTTTTCCTTTACCGGATTGCCGATTTGTCCCATTCACAATGCCGGCCGCGGTGAAATTGCTGCAGCGGTTTATCGCCGGAACAATCAATGGCAGTGTATCGAAGAAGAACATATCACCAATATAGAATCATTATGTCAACTAATTAACGAGAAAACAGTATTCTGCGGGGAGATTTTGCCGGCCGATATAAACTATATAAAGCAGAAACTGGGGAAAGATGCAGTTATACCCGATGCCGCCGTTTTTCTGCGCCATGCCGGCCATCTGGCTACACTGGGCTGGCAAAGAC
>CAZEAR010000077.1:0-9069 GCA_964510365.1 uncultured Dehalococcoidales bacterium
AGTTGAGTTAATGCCGGTTATATATACCTGGAGGTTTAAGATGGTAAAAGACCCTGTATGTAAAATGGACGTGAACGAGAAAGAAGCCGAATTCAGTACAACCTATAAAAACAAGACCTACTATTTCTGTTCAGAGGCATGTAAACAAAGGTTCGATAATACTGTACACGACCTTAAACAGGCCAGCGGCGGTATCTGCTTCGGCGTCCGTATCGAGGAAGAAAGACAGGCCAAGGAATAGCCGCATTTTCAGTTACGGGTGCCACGAGATAAATAAGGTAGATATCTAGTAAACTTTCTGTCGACCTGTCAATTCAATGATACTTCGTTATGCCTATTTAGAATTTTAGAACCGGCATGCGTAATATGTTTACCTCAACCTATATCTATAGATAGTTCAGGCAAGTTGTTTATAGCGTCACATAGTTTATTCACAATTATTATCAAAAGAACCAGAATTGGGAGACCCAATACCATGTCCATATATGAAATTCTCCCCAAAAAAAGCGACATAATCGCCAGGATGCAATAAGCAAGGAATAATCCCTCGTTCAATTTTCCATGTGTTAATCCAATAGAATCAATATAATTATTATAGTCTTTCGCGAGACCCCAAATAGCTTGAAAAAACCAATAGAGATTAAAAAAAGGTATAAACATAAAACCTACAGCCTTGCCAGGGGTGGTTCGTGCAAACTCTTCCGGTATTGATCCCCAAGATCTATAAATGAGTATTAAAAATATGACAGCGATGAAAATTGTCGTTAGAAATGTAACCAATGAAGTCATTGTTTCATCCATTAATCCTAATCCTTCTAAAAAAGCCACGATGAAGACAATAGCATAACCGGCACCTATACAACCTAGAAAAAAGCCCTTTGATACTCTATGCATAATGAACCAAACAACCTGCTTCTTAACCGAATTATACTAACGATTATATATCACGAATGTTAAAAACGAAATACCTTATAGGAAAATAATGCTAACAGTATCAATATCCGACGCCCCATAGCTAAGATTTCCGGTAAAAATATAAAATATCCAAATCTTTTACCATGAATTATCAAATGAAAAGTTTGTTGCCCCCAAGGGAATTCGAATCCCGGGCCTCCGGACAATTGGGGCGAGGGTCGATTCTACCGGGTAATACAAAAGAACCGTTATGAAAAACTTCCGGAGCACACCCGAAGGTATTTGATTTACGGATCGGGAGATTTCAGTGCCGGTGGTCCCCACTGATAGGATACTTCCACTTCACCGGCCTTTCCGGCGGCACTGTAAGTAGCCGTACCGTCTTCTTTACCTATCACAGCCGGTAAAACAATGGCCATAAATTTACCCTCGGCATTTGCCTTCAGTTTCGATTTCAGCACCTCACCGCTGGATGACGAAGTGGTGCCGATTTCCTCGTCCGGTTCGAATCCTTCTCCCCAGATTATGAACATGTCTCCCTTGGCCGATGCCAGCTCCACCCACATACGAAGATTGCCCTGTCTGGTTTCAATTGGATGGGGAATAATCTTGCCGAAGGCAATCAAGGATTTATTCTCGTTCATAAGGGCAACTTCCATAGCCTCGCCTTTTACATAGCCGCGAGTAGCAAACGTTAAAGGAATTTTTTTTTGGCCCGGGAATAAATATCCTTTATCTCCGATGATGATTTCTGTCGGAAGTATTTTCGACGGTTCCTTTTCCCATATTTTCTTCGTCCACAGGTAATAGACCTTGTCCGGAGGCAAGCCGTCCGCTACCGCGTAATAGATTGCAAAAGGTTCTCCATCCTTGATAATCTCGTCCTTCTTCACAAAATGCACCCTCGCTCCGGGTGTCTCCTTGTAGTCGTCGCCCCAGATAGGAAATCCCCACTCCACCCATTCAGAACCGGCGGATACAGATGCCGCCGTTTCCGGCTCTTCGCTAGCGGCAGACGGGGTAATTTCGGCCTCCGGTCCAGGGCCTGGACCGGCTGCCGGCGGTGATGCCGTTGGTCCCGGCTGACCGCAAGCTGTAATCAAACCGGACAATAGAAATCCTGTCACCAGGAGTGGAAACCAATAATGTTTAAGTTTATACATAACAACCTCCAATGACTATATAAATAGAAAAGGACACCTGACCGTCATTGGATCGTCACAGTGTCCTGCCGCTTTTCCCAGATTTCATCTTTCCCTGCCTCTATATCAACCTGTTTTATTTCTCTAACAAACATGCAGATATAATCATGCTTATATCTACATGCATAATCAGTATAATAATTATTTCCGATTTGTCAATGCCTCAAGCGGAATGTAACGGCCGACCATACCCTGTCTCTAATAAAATTCTTAGACCGATTTAATGCCCTCCTAACATTCAGGTGCTAGATTTAGGCATAGGGCATGAAAATTATCTTCACATTATCTATATGAACACTGTGAACCCATTTTAAACGAATTGGATTCAGGTCGGTCAGTGGGATAGCAAACAGAAATACAAATTTATTTAAAGCAAATAAAAGGAAAAGAAATGAAATTCCTGGTAGTTACAAAAGCCAAAACGTCCCCACCACCTGATATGGCACTTAGTCTTTTAAACGCTGTGGACGCATGGGCGGAAAAGTATAAATCAAACGGCAAACTGGAGCATATTTGGGGGTTTGCCGGTCTCCAAGCGGGGTGCGGCATCGGCAACGTTAGTTCCTCTGAAGAGTTGAATCAAGTGATGGCAGAGTTCCCATGGGCACCGTTCTCTGATACTGAAATTTATACCCTGGTAGACTTCGAAACTACCCAGAAACACCAGAGACGAGCTATGGAGGCCATGGCTCCGGTAGGTTCGCTGCAAAGATAAGGTAGCAACGGACTGAGTCAAATGATTCGGGATGAAAGTGAAAGCTCCTGTATCTTAAGGCTTTTAAGGATGGGGGCTTTCCCTTTTTGTTTGCTCATTAGCTACATTGTTTATTGTCCACTTCAATGACGGCGGCCGACGCCGAAGGCCGGGGCATGGCGGCAGATCAACTCGACGAAGCCTTAAGATCCGGGAGGCCGGAGAAGCCGTCAGAACTGAAAAGGCAGGGATGCTTAACAGTTTTAAGGATAGTCGAGTCTATGTAAGAATTTGCTGCTTGAACCATTTCCATAATCCGGCGCCGTCCATCTGGTAAATATCCGGACTGATATCCTCTTCATTCATGGCGCTGGCCAAATTACCAATAGCGGTATCAAGCGTATTTTTCATAGTAGTTTCGTCTACTTCAAAACTACCGAACTGTTCCAGGATAAAATACTTCCGGTGCCGTTCTCCGGTATAATCGTTGTATTCAATCTCCAGGTAATAATGTAATTGAATATCCGAAACATATCCGTCTTCGGCCGCTGACTCGTGGAAGCTATATTCCATAGCATCGAAACGAGATAATAGTCCCTTGTTCGATGTTTCAATAAACAACGGACCTTGAGTATTGAGTGCCCCGATGGGCTCTGCAGTAAAGCAGTTATATACAGCCAGATATGCGTCATTATTATTTAATTGATTATCGGCGATTCCTTCAACATTTTCCGCATTTATATATATTAAAGTGTGAATATAGGTACGTGTCTCATACACCGGCCCCTGAGCACTGTAAGCCTCGATGGTAACGGAATCCGGGTCATTGTTATCATCATTTCGGATACTATAAATAGCGGTAATAGCGGGAAGATTACTCTCATAAGCTATCTGAAGAGCTTCTTCCGCGATTTCATTCGACCGCTTAACCATGGCGTTATTCAGAATCAATAAGACAATTGCAGTTATACTGGCTAAAGCAGCTATCGAGCTGACGGCTATTATAACGATATCTTTTCTATTTATTCCGTTTTTCATCGGTTTTAGATACCTCTCAGGTATTGTAACATTTCGAAAAATATAAATTGAATGCAGCAATTTAATAATGCAATAAATCTGCGATCAGGTAAAACGCCATAAAGGGGCCGGCGCGGGGGGAAAGTCTTTGTCCGGAACCGGCTTTATCGCTTTAGCAGTGGAAACGGCATCTCCGTTACCCTGCGAAATCCTCGAGAAGCGGCATAAATACCGGGAGCATCTCACCTCTCCAGGATAAAATAAGTTCCGGGGGAGCATATAGCCCTGCCCACATCCGATTCTCCGGGAACTTTGGGGTTGACCACTGTCAGAAATCCATGTTCGTCAATATGAAAATCATTGGAATATAATATATGATTACTATCGCCTCCGCTGGCGACATATATCTTATACTTGTAACTATCTTTATCTATCCCGCCGCATCCCACAATGGAAAATACCAGCACTGATAGAAAACAAAGAATAATTATCCTTCTCTTCATAATTCCTCCTCCTTGTTCCTGATAACCACGTTAAACAAGCCGGGTACCGGGTTTACTATACACCGTTTAACCTACAGGACAGCATCACCCAGAAACAACGGCCAGACCACGATGCCCAGTATGATTTTCCACCACACCAGGTTGGCATAGGTGATAGTAAAAAGCCAACCGGCAAACCAGAAAGCTCCTGCGAAACCGCCTGAATTCTTCATATTCTCGCTCCTTTTCGGGAAAGATACTTGATTATACACTTTCTAATATTAAGATAGAACAGCCCGCACCGATAACCTGTGAATGTTAACAGACCAGGGGTATACTGCTAAACGATATCCCCCCTGATTATTATTAAATAAAGATTTACCCGCAGAGATTTTCAGTATTATTAATACCCTGCTATAATTTGCTAGCTGGATAGAATTAAAGAAGTGAAATAGGTATTAGAGTGTGTCATCCGTGCAATATTACTGTTTATATAGGAGGTCTCCATGGACGGACTTAGCTGGGCAGCATTCACCTGTTATTTATTATCGGTAATTTTCGCATTTATATTCGGTTTTATGTATTTGTTGAATCCTAAATTATTTAAGTATCATGAAGCGGTGTTGGGAAAGAAATGGGAGAAGCTGGATTCTAAATTGCAGATGCTTCTGGTTTCTTTTATGAGAGGAATCGGGGTAGCCATCATAGCCCTGGGCCTGGCGTTAGCGGCAATGACTATCTTCGCTTTCCGCCTAAATGAGATATGGGCATATTATACCATTCCTGTAGTCAGTCTGATCGCCTGGGGTGTCTGGCTTTATCTCATGTTATATCAAAGAAAAAACACCAAAGCTAAAACTCCCATCTTTGTACCGGCCGCCGGTATAGTACTGGTCGTCATCGGATTTATACTATCATTTGTTTAACGCTATAAACGGCAAATTGGAAAGTCCGGAAATGGTGCAGCGATATACCAGGTCAGTTACATTCCGGGATAGTGCGAAGTTTTATAAGGCATCGTTGGGCTAACTCAAAAAAGTAACAATTTGCCTAGAATAGCTTCTGACTGGGGTTTTTCAATTAGTTCGGGGAAGACAATATATCGATTTCAATTCTGGCTGCAAAATCAGAAATCAACCTGTCTATAGAAAAATAACTTGATAATTACATTTAATTTCTAAGATACGCTGGATGTTCATTAATTACCTTATTTGACTTTATTAATACAGAATACAATGACCTGTAAATAAATTACTAGAAGAGCTCCGTGTCTTTTAGATAATCAACAATCTCATTCTCAGATGTGACCTGATCCAATACAATAATACCTTTCTCCCTTGCTAATTTTTTAACTTTATTACTAACCACTGATGTCATAATTAACAGTCCTCTTCTAGCATTTACAATATTCATCACACTTTCTATTTGCATAATTGTTTGGGGTTGAATATTTCTATGTTTAATCTCGACAGGTAATTTATTCTCATTTAATACTAAAATCAAGTCAACTTCGGCAAGGCGATTATCGATATTAATCCTTACGTGCTTATTTATAGTTGCATTTGGGATAATCTTACGTAATGCTGCAATAGCGATATGCTCCAAGACAATATTTAGGGACTTAGAATTCTTGTTTCGTTTTACGTGCATTATTCTGTATTGCATATACCCAAACAGTGCCGATATCAAACCTATCAACCATAGTGTTTGAATGACAACAACCAATTGGGTACTCGGTACCAGTATTACAAAAATGATTAGTGTAGCTAGTCCAAAAGCTATGCCTATAAAAAAAGTGAAGGCACTTCCAATCGATATTAAAAATATTGATGACTTTTTCCAATTAGCAATTGCCTGTTCCAGATTTATTTCTCGCTTGTCAAAACACTGTTTTAATCTTAATACTTTTTGGACAAAGTCATCTTTTTTTCGGGGTGGTATAAAAATATCTCCTGCAATATTTGTGATTAAGTCATCAATTATTAATGGCAACTCATTTATTGCTAACGGATTAATGCCACTATCTCTGTACTTATTGTTTAATAGAGCCTCAACAACTGAGGGCTTTATATCTTGAGTACTACGTACAAGTTCATTAAGTAATACATTTACGACTTCTTTTCGAGCGTTCTTAATTTTCTCGCCTTTTACCCCAGTACTCCTCCGATAAAACCAATAAGAGGTTATTCCAGTAACGATTAAGCTACCTAAACCAATACCTATATTGATTAAGTTGTTCATATCCAAATTTATCTCCCTGCTAATCAAAAGAAATTATATCATATTCGAATTACATAAATTGATAACTGACTTCACAATTGACACCCACCACTACGGGAGATAGAATTCAAATAAATTCACTTCTTTACACATTTTGAGAAAAGCATATGAAAGACTCAAACAAAAGAGCAATAGTGATCGGCTCTAAAGGACATTATGGCGTCGACAGTGCTTTATGGACAACTGAAAATATGCCAAACATAGCCGATTATGACACTATAATTATAGACACTTCTAGCTTCGACCTTATATTAGAGCAGGCGAGAAAAGACGATACATTTAGAGAAGCAAATATGGAACTTCTTCGGAAAATTAATGAAAATCTGGATTTTGTAAAAGAGAGACTTATTCATGTATTGCATTCTGAAGGCATTGTTTATGCCATATGTTCTAAATATTATTCAAGTAGTATAGGCATATACTCTAGTGTTAATAACTATCAATGGTCACCATTACCATTAAGCACGCAAAATGAACATGGTGTGACTAAAACACTATTGGACGATGAATTTGAGCATTATTTTCAATTTGTAAAAGAGTGGTCGTTTTATTTCAAAACATCATATAACTATCCATCAATAAGAGAGATTACAGAATTTTACAAGGATAAATACTTTGTAAAACCTTGTATGGTAGTGCTAGCAGAAAACCGCTATAAAAAACCACTAGCAATTAGTTTGTATTATGAGCTTTATGAAGTAAAAAATAAAAGAGAATTAGAAAGATCAATTGAATCTCCGAGCGAATTTGACGCTGACAAAGGTAAGAAGATATTTATGTCTGGATACATACATTTTTTGCCTCCAACAATATCAGTAGACCGCAAAGAAGCTATCAATTTGCTTATTGAAGACTTTCTAGGGATACAACAAAGCACACCTCCACCTAATGGTATTGATGACATATCTGTTCCTGGAGAAAATTCGCTGAAACATAAAATTGAGAGAAACTTTATGCAAATAAAAAAATTAGTAGAAACGAATAGAGGCATTCGGGCACGTTTGAATAAAAAAACACAATATAAGCAATTAATTTATGAAACGGGAAAACCGCTTGAAGAGATTTGTAAACTCACCTTCATTGCATTAGGGTGTGCAATTGATGATTCTGTTGAAGATTTTATACTATCAAAGGGGAATAAAGAAGCGATTGTTGAAGTAAAGGGGAGAGAAGGGACTATTCCACGTGGAGATGGTTCACAACTGGCTCAAAATCGAAGAAACTACTGCGGTAATAGTGACAAGGAAATGAGTGAAGTTAAAGCTATTTTATTAGGGAACCCATTTCGGTTGGAATTTCCTATTGAAAACAGGAGCGATAAGGAGTCATTTGCCCCACACCTTGTTAAAGATGCAGAAGTCGAGGGTATGGCTTTGGTTAACACTGTTGATCTATTTTACGCCTATTGTGCATTTCTAAAGGGTGAGATCATAAGTGACGATATAATAAATCGTTTATTTACAGGTATCGGAATTACATCTCTCCTTGACCGTACAGAGTCATTAAAATAGCAGAGAGTATTCCCCCTATTAGCAATTCATAATTTCAGTCCTGAATTCCGCACTATGCAGTGAAGGTTGGCAGTCGACATGACTTCACTTTAAAGATTAACTACTCTATGTGTATTTCGCATGAACTGTTTGAACGATATATTTAATGCCAGAGAAATGGCGACAATCATTTGGGGCATAGGTATAGTCATATTTATACTAGTATTTATATTAGTTAAGAAAGTTAAGCTCCCTATAGTCGATGCCATTAAGGCATTTTTTCAAAAAAAGGTCATATTAATATTTTTATTAATGTTTCTATATAATGGCTTACAAGTTTATTTCCTTGATCAAATCAAACTGTGGGATATCTATCTAATAAAGGACACCGTCTACTGGGTATTAGGTGTAGCCTTGATTCTATTGGTTAATATAAATAAAGCGAGTAAGGAACGTTTTTTATTTAGAAACTTAATAACGAGAAGTATAGGACTTATAATAATAATAGAGTTTATTGTCAATCTATATACATTCAACTTTATTATTGAAATGGTTATTGTTGTTCCGGTAGTATCGTGTGCAACTATTACTTATGCGCTTACTGAGAATAAAAAGGAATGTTTATCGAACAAAATAGCTACTAGAGTATTAGGGGTAATTGGCTTTATAGTTCTGGTATTTAGCGCAGTCAATATAATAGACGATTTTCAGAATTTTTGGACATTAGGTAATTTTATAGCCTTTATTCTTCCATTGCTACTCTTAATAACCTTCATCCCGTTTATTTATACGGTGGGGCTTTATATGGCATATGACTCGTTATTTATCAGGCTAAATAATATAAAGGATGCTCATGTAAGGAAGTATGCGAAAAAGAAAATATTTGTTTTGTGCAATGTTAATCTGTGGAAACTTAACAAATTTGTAGGAGAAAATACATATATATTTTACAGTTACAATACAATAGAAGATATACAAAAAATAGTAAA
>CAZEAR010000077.1:9079-9910 GCA_964510365.1 uncultured Dehalococcoidales bacterium
TTGTCGATAAAAAAAATAACTGATAAATAGAATTATCTTATTTGCAGCATTGTTTGTATATTTATAATATTACTGACTATTATATCCATGCTGCAATACAAAAAGTCACAAATTGCTTTTGACAGGCGGAATATTTTGGTGCCCCCAAGGGAATTCGAATCCCTGTCGCCAGCTTGAAAGGCTGGTGTCCTAGGCCTCTAGACGATGGGGGCGAGGGTCGATTAGGGGTAAACGGGAAGGGCTTCCAGCCCGGCCGTCTCGGAAAAACCCAACATTATATTCATATTTTGAACTGCTTGTCCAGCAGCGCCCTTGACCAGGTTATCGATGCAGCTGACCACCATGACCGTGCCAGTCTTGCCGTCACAGGCGGGATGGATAAGGCAGAAATTGCTGCCCCAGGTATGCTTGGTGCCCGGCGGGGCATCGACCACCCTGACGAACGGCTCGCCTTTATAAAAGTCGCGGTAAAGCTTCATCAACTCCCCGGCGCCGCCCTTTAGCTTGCCCCCTTTAGCTTTAGCATAGCAGGAGCTCAGTATCCCACGCGTGGTGGGGACGAGATGGGGCAGGAAGGTCACCGAGGGCGTGAAGCCGGCATCGAGTCCGGCCAGCTCCTGGATTATCTCGGGCAAATGGCGGTGGCCTTTCAGGGCATAGGCAGAGACATTATCGCTGGACTCGGCGAAATGGGTGGTCAGGCTCAGGGTGCGGCCGGCCCCGGAGATGCCCGATTTGCTGTCCACGATGATATCCTCCGATATCAGGCCGGCTTTAACCAGCGGCGCCAGCGCCAGTATAGCGCCGGTAGGATAGCAGCCGGGATTGGCC
>CAZEAR010000078.1:0-9550 GCA_964510365.1 uncultured Dehalococcoidales bacterium
CAATCGATCTCAGTTCATCGATAATATGCTGGTTTATTTTGGTATAGTTATGTTTCATAAGCCTTTACTTTTATATTGCAGTCTCTGACTGTTAGCTTGTGGCGATACTAATCTTGACTTATTTTACTATCTATCGTCAAATGTTATCATTGATATTCAGTCGCTGGCAATTACGGTTGTACTTTATCTGATGGTTATCATGAGTAGGGGGTGAGTCTACTGAAGCCATGATGATTTGTTTATTAGAAAGAGCAGCTACGGATGATTGGATCGAATTGACTGAATGCATTTATAATATAAATGTTAATATTGCATTGTAATAATGCCGTTGGTATAATGCTTTAATCGAGATAGAGAATATAATAATTTGTATGTTAGAAATTCCATAGGTGACTATGGAATGATTATTTTATATAAGTAAGAGGAGAGGTTAAAA
The DNA here is from genome assembly GCA_964510365.1 of uncultured Dehalococcoidales bacterium. Taxonomy (GTDB): domain Bacteria; phylum Chloroflexota; class Dehalococcoidia; order GIF9; family UBA5629; genus CAZEAR01. The sequence continues at coordinate 437 of CAZEAR010000078.1, forward strand.
TGGCTCGAAAGCCAGAAAAATCAACAGTTCGAAATATCATCAACAACCTTATCAATTCAGAGATCCCGGAGATACAGACCGTTGCTAAAGAACTGGCCGAATGGACCAAGCAACTTGAAGAGCATAGCTGGAAGCTCCAGCATTATGCTTCTGAGATCGAGAGCATAGCTGCAGCAGAGGCCGAAGGTTCCCAAGAAGTAAGTCTAACCGAGTTGGTTAAAGATTTAGAAAAGACCCTGGCAATGCTTAGAGAGAAACCGGCAGATCAGGCGGCTGTAGAATCCAGGGATATCGCTGCCAAGGAAGAAGATATCCTGGAAAATGCTGTTTCTGAAAATGAAGTGCCCGAAGCAGTAGGTACTTCAAACGAGGAAAATACTACTGAGAAAAGGGACGATCGCCTCGCGAAGCAGGACACTTATATCACACCGGAAGGTTTTGTATTAAGGAAGCGTCGCTAGTCTTTTCGCCCCTGTAGCTCAGAGGATAGAGCAGCGGTTTCCTAAACCGCGTGTCGGGCGTTCGAGTCGCCCCAGGGGTACTTAATTTTGTCTGTTTTTACATCTCATTATTATTATGGTGAGATAAAGTTAATTGCTAACCCGGTCCATCTGAGCGAATCTCCTAATAAAATGTGGAAGCATTCCTCTGTATAACCTCTCTCAAAAATGAGAAGCAATATAACTGAAATAGAATCAACTGAAATGCCTTGGTATGTTACACTGCTTTAGTAAAAGGAATATTATATGCGGTTATTAGCAGCCTCCTGGGAGAATATTTTAGCGCGGGTATATATTGTTATTCTGACTGTTAGCAGGCTATACTTTACATGCATCTGAATTTGGATACTTTGAGAAGTATACTGCACAAAGTATATAGAAAGAATCAAAATGAAAATTATTTCATACTAAGAGGAGGATATGAATTATGAAAGCTACGTGGCTCGGGCATCATTGCTGGAAAATTAATTCGGAAAGTGGACTAACAATAATAACCGATCCGTATTTTACCCCTTACTATAGCGGTGAGGTAATGGGGGATTTTAGATATGACCCGCTGGATGAAAGTGCAGATATTGTTACAATAAGTCATGATCAACACAGGGACCACAGCTATGCCGATGCAATAAAGGGGAATCCGGTAATAGTTAGGGGTTCAGATCTTAGAAATGCTCCACAAATGGTGCACGGGATAGAGTTCAAGGCTATACCCTGCTATCACGATGATATGTTGGGGAAATGGGCTGGCGATAATAATATTATTTACTTTGAAGTAGACGGGATTAGAATCTGCCATAATGGTGATCTGGGGCATTCTCTTACTGACGATCAGCTTGCTGAACTGGGTAAAATAGATGTATTGTTTCTAGCAGTTGGTCATCCCGGCAGAGATCCGGTTAGAGCTCACTTTACCATAGATACTATCCCGGCCGATATGCTTTATTACCAGCTAAAACCCAGCATCGTTTTACCTGATCATTATGCTTGTCAAAAATGCACTTTCCGAATCGCTGTTCTGGATGAATTCCTTTTTGGAAAGCATAATGTAACTAAGCTTGATTCCAGCGAAATAGAGTTAAGTAAAGATACACTTCCCGAGACCAGCCAGATTATAGTTCTGAAGTCTGTTTACTAACAAAGTAAGCAAACCGATCTATAGAAGGAGATATAAACAGTAGTCAACGATGTAAAGAGAGACTTAAAGCAGCGGAGAAGAACGCAATGTTAGATGAAACTGTGGTAAAAACAACATGCAAATTCTGCCAGTCATGTTGCGGAATGTTAGTATACATGAAACAGGGAAAACCGGTACGGGTTGAAGGGAATCCGGATAGTCCTGTAAATAAGGGACGCATATGCGATAAAGGTAAATATTGTTTGGATTACCTTGATAATCCCAATCGCTTGAAATACCCTTTGAAAAGGGCCGGCAACAAAGGGGAAGGTAAGTGGCAGAGAATTTCATGGGATGAGGCTCTGGACACTATCGCTTTTGAACTCAATAAGTGCAAGGGTGAACATGGGGCTGAATCGGTTGCTTTTGTTCGTGGCTGGTCTAAGGTATATGGTGACCTTTATCTCGGCCTGTTCGCAAATGTTTTTGGCTCACCCAATCTCGCTCACATGGGCTGTATATGTGTCCTTCCTAGAATCCTGAGTGCTGGTATAACTTATGGATCGCCAACTTCTCCTGATTATGAAGGGTCACCTAAGTGCTTTATAGCATGGGGCGTTAATGCAGCTGCTAATTGCCTGGGAGATGCCGTTGGTGAGGATAGAGCACTTGCCAGTGGCGCAAGACTCATAGCAATAGATCCGGCGGAAACGGAAACTACCAAGCGAGCTGAAATATGGGTAAAACCAAGGCCATGTACAGACCTGGCGCTGGCTCTGGGCTTTATAAATGTAATAATCACTGAAAATTTATTTGACAAAGAATTTGTTGATAACTGGACAGTTGGATTCGATGAGCTCAAAGTGCATATTCAAAAATATTCTCCGGAAAAAGTTTCTGAAATAACATGGGTGCCGGTAGAAACAATCAAGCAAGTAGCGCGATTATACGCTACTCATAAACCAGGTTGCATTACCTCAGGTAATGGTCTGGAAAATAATATAAATAATTTTCAGTCCGGACGTGCCATTGCTATCTTAAGGGCAATTACAGGCAATCTAGGTATACCTGGCGGTGAAATATCATGGTTACGAACTGGAGTAATACCCAAAGGTAATCCAGTTTTTATGGAACAGAATGCGATACCGCCGGATGTACGCGCTAATCAGTTGAGTAGCAGAGATAAATTAATCCCGGAAGCCTCTTATACTCTGCCGCAAGCGATTGTCGGCGCGTTATTGCGGGAAGATCCGTACCCACTAAACGCCGCGTTTATTATGGGCGCAAATATAGTATTAACCTGGGCTGATAGTAAAGAAACTTGTGCCGCTCTCAATAGTTTGGACTTTATTACAGTAACAGACTTTTTCATGACACCTACCGCGGAACTAGCTGATATAGTCTTGCCTGCTGCTACATTCTTGGAAGACGATAATATAACCGAAGCATATTCTGAACCCACTGTTGGAGTAGTACAAAAGGTAGCCCAGGTGGGAGAAGCTAGGTCAGATTATCGGATACTTAAGGGATTGGCTGAACGTATGAATCTGGCTAAATACTTCCCTGAGCAAGAAGAATTTTTAGACCGATTAGTTAAGCCTGCAGGTTTAACTTTTAATGAATTCAGGACAGTTGGGACTATTTCAGCAACAAAACAATATGGAATTCATGAAAGGGCAGGATTTAGTACTCCTTCGGAAAAGGTTGAGTTATATTCAAAAAAGCTTGAAAATTTAGGCTTTGATCCCTTACCAGAGTATTATGAACCTCCTGAATCACCCTACAGCGAGCCTGATCTGGCAAAAGAGTATCCACTAATTTTCACAAATCGTAAGTTCGTCCAATTTACACATTCTTCTAACAAACAAATTAATAGCTTGCGCAGAAGTCATCCAGAACCTGAGGTCAGTATTAATGTAGAGACCGCCAAGAAACTTGGTATAAAGACTGGTGACTGGGTGTACATCGAAAATAAACGCGGTAGGATCAGGCAAAAGGCCGTTTTATCGCCTGATATAAACCCAAAAGTAATTATCGCCGACTTTGGCTGGTGGTTCCCCGAGAAAAGCGCGACTGAAGGTTTACACGGAGCTTTTGAATCCAATATCAATGTGTTAACTTCTAATAAACGACCTTATGCACGAGAGATGGGATCTGCAACCTTAAGAGGTATTTTATGCAAAGTGTATAAAGCGTAATATGTTTATAAGAATAAACTTATAAGCTTCCATCGGTTACAATGCAGGCTAATTTAACTGAAGGTAATTATTCCGATAATCCGGTGAAGCAGCACTTTTACTGAATGTACATCTGCTGCTATAACAAATCCACAACTATCTCCCGCTCGATAAGCAGATTATTATTATGGCGTCGTAGTGTTGGTTTTACTGCTTTGCCTTTATACCCAGCTCCTGGCTTAGCTGCAGATGCCTGAGGATGTCTGCTCGGCTTAGCAGGCCGGCACATTTCCCATCCTGCAGGACCAGGACCTGATTAATATCGTGTTGAGTAATAACTCTCAAGGCGGTATTTAGATCGTCATCAAGGCTTACTTCATAAAGTGGCTGGCGGGTCATTATGTCTTTGACGTGGGTTTCTACCCACTTGTCCTGTGGCAAATCTTTGATATCGGTTACTGTGACGATTCCCAGGACTTGGGCCCCCTGACATACCGGGACTGCTCGACTATAGTGCCCTCGAAAAATGCTGCTTACCAATTCTGCAACGGTTACATCAGGACTGATGGACATTGAATTTGTATTTACCAGTTCCCTAACCTTTATATTAGTTAACCTATCACGTATTGTAATCTCCCGGCGGCTGGATTCTGCTGCGCTGCTCAGGAACCAGCCGATAAAGGCAATCCAAATGCCTCCAAAGAAATTGCCGGCAAATAGCTGAAATATACCGAAGGCAATGAGAATCCAGCCGAATAGCCGTCCAACGGTGGCGGCTATATTAGTTGCTTTATTCAGACTGCGGGTAGATGCCCAGAGGATTGACCGCAGTACACGCCCCCCATCAAGCGGAAAACCGGGGAGTAGATTAAAAACGGCCAGGATGGCATTGATTAGAGCCATATATATGAGTATAGCGGATAAAGGGCTCTGTTGATTCTGTACTACTGCTGCCAGACCCCAAAAAATACCTGCCAAGACGAAGCTGGACAATGGTCCCACTATTGCCATAGCGAACTCTTCCCCTGGTTTCTTTGGCTCATCTTCCAGGTTGCTTACACCGCCAAAAAGGAACAAAGTAATACTACTGACTGTCATGCCTTTTGACCGGGCCATAAATGAGTGAGAAAGTTCATGAATTAAAACAGACACGAACAGCAATATCGCTGCAATAATACCGGTTATCCAGTAGGTGGCTGTATCCCATCCCTTATACGCCTGAGGGAAGTATCCCTGTGCCAGCGACCAGGTGATCAGGACAAAGATAAATATCCAGGTGTAATGTACACCGATATCGATGCCTCCGATTCGTGCAATGCGAAGTGAGTATTTCATGGGTTGCTCCTCCAGAGTGTTTTGCTTTATAGATGGATTTTACTCGTTGTGATTCAGATTGCTATATATATAATACTACTAAATATTAAATTTAAATATCCTAATTTTTATGCAAAGTACAGTGCTCGATTAATAGAGAAAAGAGCGTAGGCCGCTATTCTTCCAGCTTATTGAGTTCTGTTACTATTCTTTTGACTTCGACCTCCAGTCTCACAATTCTCCTGTAAGCTAATATTAGAAATATGCCTACCAGCAGCACGAATACCAGGGCGATTGCTGACCATATGAGTGCTGTATCAAATATCATTTTCGCGTCCTCGCTTATTTCATTATAATTGACGTTGTATATATTATTATATGAAATACCATATAAAGCTACCAGCAAATGTAACTAATTTTATCGCCGATTTCAGTCAGGCTGCCGGTTTATATCGACTGTGATCATTTCACTAGAACACAGGTTTCTATTCGTACGTATTCACTATTGCTATGTCGCTTATTAGTGTCGGTGGTATTATCGCGGGTATTCTGGCTATTCTATTCGGTGATTCAATCTTTATACTTCCCGCTATACTTAGTTATATGGTGGTTGTTTGTTTAGGAGGGCGCACTAAAAGTAAATTCCTTAATCGGGATTTTTTAAAGCATTTCCCCCATGTCTTCCAGCAACGTTTTATATTTCTCATGTATCAACTGACGGTCGAATTCAGAATATTCTTCAAGCATTCGATCTTTTTCTTCCCTGGTGAAATATTCCATTGCCGGATAGAAGAAATTCTCATCTTCTTTTTTAATATGGCGTGGATACAGGTCCAGCAATCCCTCAATAGCCTCGGCGACAATCTTAAGATTTTCGGCAGTCGCCTTGGTATCGGTTTTTATCGCATTATTAATTTGTTGTATTAGCTTTCTTCCTCTAACATGGTCATTTATCAATTCATCGATAATCTTTTTATGCTCGCCGGACAAAGATTTTTGAGTAAGGTTTTTAAACAGTAGGTCCTCTTCTTTTCCGTGGTGCGTCCGGTCGGCATATATACGGAAGAAGTCGACAATCGATTCCAGGAACCTTACATTTAACCTGCTGTCACTTCGTATTATGCCCAATTCCTGTTCCAGCAGGTGTACAGCTCGTTCAATAGTCCTGTGTTCCCACATTAAGGGCCCTATTGGTTCCATATTTCCTCCTATCTGAAGTAAAGATTTTACCTCTTGACTATAGAGATGTATTTCATCGAAGTTATGTACTTCCCCGGTAATAATCCTATTTGGATTCTACGGGATAACCTGCGTTAATCCAGGCGTCAAAACACCCTTGATGTAATATACATTTCTAATATAATTTAAACTAAATGAGAATACCCTTGAGTTGGGAAGTGAATTAATCGTAAAAGATATAAAGGTTAACCACCGCTTGCCAGTTCTGTTAACAGATCTACTTGGAGGAACTCCCTGTCCTTATATACATCCTTGCTAGCTATCTGAACTAACTCCTCATACGATTTTACAGTTTGTCCCTCCACTAAGATCACAGCACCGCTATTGAAATTAAAACGATATCTGGCCTGCTCCAGGTCGCAGATATCCTCATTAGGATATCCAACGGGAATTTTTATCTTTAATTTGGGTAATTTTGACATCTTACTCCTTGATGAACCACAACCTATATTTAAATTTAACCTACCTGTTCCACAAAATCAACAATTTGTTAGATGTCGCAAGAGAATATTATGTTTGGTGATTAATTAAACTTAGTTTTCCGAGAGTTTATCCTGTAAAGATTTGGTAAATTGCCTTTCCAGTTCTTTCGCCTTCGCCCTCATAATCCGGTCGCCGAATGTAGCCAGCTTGCCCGTTATACTCACATTTGATTTATAGGTTACTTCCAGTTCGCCTTTCGATATCTCTTTGATATCCACGACGGTCTCCTGGCTGAAACTGCCTTGCTTCCTGAGGTCTTCTCCCTTACCGACTGCTTTAAGATGCGTCGGCGGATCCACCTCGGTTAAAGTGGTCGTGAATTGAAATTTCACCGAGATAAAACCGACTTTTGCTACGACCACCGTATTGAAAGTTTTATCGTCGACTTTTTCCATCTTCTCACAACCCGGAATGCAAGCTGCCAGAGTCTCGGGCTTAATAAGTGAATCCCATGTTTTTTGAATATCACCTTTTAAAGTAAAATTACCTTCTAATAGCATAATTACCTTCCTTCAATTTAATAAATAAAAAAAGATTAATAATTCCGTTAATAATACTACTTTATCTATGATTTATTATTCTACTATCGACAAGGGCAGGCGGAAAAGTTTGATGGCATTTAGTTCGAATATCTTGTGTTTTTCCTCCTCGCTGATATTTAGCTGTTCCACCGCGCGAATGCTGATATCGGTTTGCCTGATACCGGCTTGACTATCCATTGGTGCATCTGTCCCAAACAATAACCGGTCAGCACCGAAGTACTGGTAACCGCATTCCAGGGCCGCCATACTGCCGGCAGTTACAGTATCGCCGTAGAACCTTTGGAAATATTCCATGGGGTGATTACGAAGATAACGCTGGCTTATAGCTCCTCTGTTAATAAGTTGGGCGCTGGCGTATGTAAATGCCACCCTGCCGAAAATAAAAGGGAGCATACCGCCACAATGATGTGTAATGACCTTTAGGTTGGGATTATCTTCCATTACTCCGCTGAATACCAGACGGTTCAGGGTAAGCATGGTTTGATATGGAAAAGTAATGGTCACTACCGACAGATATTTAGCGCCTTTTTCTCCTGGGTATTCAGGGTTGGTTCTGTTCCAGGTGGGATGTAGTAACACAGGCAAATTATAGTAATTCATTTTTTCAAAAAGCGGTCTAAACTCCGGTGTATCCAGAGGCTTTCCCCTGACGTCGGTGAATATGTGGATACCGCAGAATCCGAGATCGTTGATACATCTGTCCAGTTCCTTCATAGCTGCATCCATTTCAGTCATGGGTAAAGATGCACATGCCCCGACAAATCTATCCGGGTATTTAACTATTAGCTCAGCCATATAATCGTTAATCATTTTACATAGATCAATATTATCTTCAACGCTGACTATATTATCCAGCGAGGCGAAGTCAAATGGCGGCAGGCTCAGAATTTGTACCAGTCCCTCAAACTTGTCCATGAATTTTAGTCTATGATCGATGTCGCTCAGGGTGGATGGAGGGTTTTCGAATATCTTCGTTTTTTTGAATAAGATATCAAGAAATTTTTTCGGAGCAATATGACTGAAGATATCGATTTTCATTATATATTAGCCTTTCATCTGTAATTAATGTGAATTAGAAGAAGCACTCCATTTCATTATGTTAACAATACTTCCAGGTTCTCAGTTTATTTATCGAAATTTATGGGGAATTATTTCTGCTTGAGATATTTTTATGAATATTCGGTGTTTTCGTGGCTGCAGTCTTTCTTAAACGCTGACGGTATTCATCACATGCCCCGAGTGCATAATAATGTCGCCCCCTATAAAGGGTACATAATCTGCACGTTTTGTGTGTAATAGGGCATAGCATCCCCCTTTTGGAAACTCCGCTATTTCTCATGTCAAAGTGTTACCTCTCTTCGTAACCGAAACATCAATACTGAGTTAGTTACAATTGCAGTGCTTATTCAATTATAGAGATTATTACTTATTTAGACTTTTTAGCTTTGATAGCTTTTAATACACTTTCTCTGGTAATGGGTATTTCTTTAATTCTCACGCCAACGGCATTAAAAACAGCATTAGCAATGGCAGGGGGGGTGGGGATCAGACCTCCCTCGGCGAATCCTTTAGCCCCAAACGGTCCTTCCGGATGGGGAATAGTTTCAGCTGACATCGCCGCTAATTTATCGGTAGGCACCTCCATAATTGAGGGTAGTCGATAATCGATAAAATTGGGGTTGATTACTATACCGTCTTCCAGTATCATCTTTTCATAAAGGGCGCTTCCGATGCCCATTCCTATA
>CAZEAR010000079.1:0-9487 GCA_964510365.1 uncultured Dehalococcoidales bacterium
GATATATGTTGACGGGAACGCTCATACCAACAGTATTGAAGGTTTTTGGAGTTTGGTTAAACGTGGCATCAGTGGCGTTTATCATTCCGTTAGTCCTCAGTATCTACAATCTTACCTTAATGAATATTCTTTCCGTTATAATCATCGTAAAGACGAAACTCCTATGTTTAAGCTATTTCTGAATCAGATTTAACTGAATAAATCTTGCCTTTATATTTTGATTCCACGTCATATGCAGGGATAAGTATATCAGCAATTGGTTTTGCACCTATTCTTAATGCAACACCTATGCTCCTTTTGTTACAATCAGCGATATCTAACTGAATTTCTTTTAATCCTAGTTCAGAAAAACCATAATCTCTTAATTTTGTTGCTGCTATCTTCCCAACTCCAGTAATCCCTTCTACAATCCAGTAATTCATTTTTGCTATACTCTTGTCTTTTTTACATTTTTTGAGAGAGCAACTACCTAAAAAATTACCTTTTGAATCTACAATAGCTCGATGGTATTGGCATTCTTGCTCATCTTTAGGTATTCTAACTTTAATAAATTCTTCAGAGTCTTTACGCTTATAATCCTTCTTTTGGAAGCCAAACCATTTTCGTGTTTTCATATAAGACTTTTTGACTGCGTGGAAATGCCCATCAATATGATTTTCGCTATATTCAACAATATTTATGTCTTGTTCGTTATATTTGTTCATTCTTATTAGATTCAGGTTTTTTAATTGGTTGTGCTGCCTTATCAAGTATTGCATAGAATTGGTCTTTTGTAATTCCTTCTTCTATAGAATCCATTTTAGGCATACGTTTTTCTTTGCGTTTTTTCATTTTTACTTCCTTATCAGCAACTACTGATGGTTGATTAATAATATCTAATATTTTTGTTGCTGGTGTTACAATTGCTATGCCCATATTAACTGCTTCCTTATTTGAATCATCAATAATAAACATATCATCTTCTTGAATCGGGATATCCCAATGGCCTTGTATAACACCCAATAAATAGAACACGCCACCAACATCACTTGGGAAATATGCTTCAGACCATTTCTCCCCTGTTAACCTTAGACTACCAAGATGAACGAATACTGGTGACCCACTCAACCCACCTATAGACCTAGATTCGATAAGATATGCATCTGTTAACCCATTATCTGTTAGTATAGGTTCTTCTGGCATTGCTGCAATATTACCAGTCCGTATTATTGGGATATTCTTTTTTTGCCCAACATGATTAACAAAAAGTCCGGACAAAAATACATCATCACCTATTCCAATCCCATATTTCTTAATAACGCTATCAGTTACAAATGCAGCCACTGGGAATACATTGAAATCAATACTGGGGATTCTATTCATGGGCATACCTGCAAGCACCGCTACATCAGCAGATTTGTCTTCTGGATGATATAGCCATTGCTTTGCATGGGTAGTTATAAAACCCGAATTATTATCCTTTGTGTTAATCCTAAGATAAACAGTATCGTCAATACTACGTTTTTTTAATCCTTCAATAACATGTTTAGCAGTTACTAAATGAACAAAACTACCTAAAATATCATTATCACGATCAAATATTTCGGCAACAAAGAAAGCAGTCCCTAAAAATACCATGCCAGTATTAGTTTTACAACACACAAAGACAACACATTTTCTGATTTCGTCTGGTATCTGCATTAGTAACTCGTTGGGATAACCAAAATAATATTTTGTTTTGTTTCCTACTCTATTATCTATAAGTAACTCTAACATATCAATACCCTATGAACAATCTTTGTCTTTTAATTTGTCTATCTCTTTATTAGTATTCTTCAAATCATCCTTAATACTACCTAAATCACTCTTAATGCTCTGCAATTCATCTTTTATCTCAGATACAACTTCCTCAATAGCTTCCTCTCGTATTTTCTTTACTTGTGGTCTTGATAAAGCCAAAACACCTATGAACACACAAACAAAAGTAATAAGTGGTATTAACCAAATATAGATATTCATTGCTTCGCTACCTCTTGGATAGATATAATTGAAAAGACCAACAAGTATAGCCGTAATAAAACCGACTGTAGAGGCAACTCGAAATGAATATTGCCGTACTCTATAAACGTGTTGTTTCCATTCGGGGGGGATTTTGAATATATTAGCCATCTAATCCTCCTAACAAAATTATCCCAATCCATAATACAACTAAAGAAATGTAAAATATATGGATTTTGGCTTTTGATTGAAGTATTATTAGATAAGGATAACTTAGAAGGATTATGACTGCCTTTTTTATTGGCTTTATCTTCTTCATTATCATTGGTGCTTTGTACCTCATCAACAATGACACAAGAACGGTTGATTGGATTCCCATTAATATCACTATCCCCATCGTCTTCATCGTCATCGGAATCCTTTGTTTTGTCGCTATCATCTTTATGTCTATGAAAAAAAGATGATATGCTTTTTCTGTTATGCCAGTACAATAAACTAACAATTCCGATACTCCCTGTTGCAATCATAATGTATGGTATAAAATGATACTGAAGTGAATACGGGAATAAGCCGATTGAAATTAAAAGAAAACCAGCTATCGTTAAAATGTCTATACAAGACACCTTCCCCTGCTGGTTGCCCCCCGTACTTGTAACGAGGGGATAAGTACCATATTTTTTTATGGTTGGGTAATAATGTTAAAAAAAGCGTAGATGTGCCATTTGATGATGTGATATATTAGTAGTTTGGAAGAAACAATATTCGACAACTCTTTGATAATAGGAGTGTTAACTTAGATTTGGTGATTTGCCTTAATACACCGGATACGCCGGTGGACAATTATCTACGAAGGAGGGAGAACCGATGACTAAAAAGCAAAAAACTGTAAGCGTTATTCTAAAAGCGATAGCTCTGGCGATGGCTGTTGCCACCATAGTTTTAAGTATTTTTCAGGCTGCCTCTACGGAAACTTATGTGGTTTTGCTGGGCATCGGTCTATTTACCCTGGCACTTGCTTTTTTTAATGAGCCCAGATAATAGAATGTCTTAAACAAGTTGCCTTATAATAGACAGTCTTGTTAATGTTGCCCGGACTAAGTTTACACGTTCACCTGCATGCCATCATATGAGAATTTTATATTTGTATATCCCATTTCAAGATCCAGATAATCATCGTAGCTACGATTCCAGTATTCCTCCAAATGGACGAATAATATTTTTTTCGCCTTGATGCGTTTAGCCAGATCTAGAGTCTGTTCAAATGTATAGAGAGTGTTTCTGGATATGTGATCAGGTGGGTATTTAAAGTTATGTTTTAAACCGCTCTCAAATATACCCGGTTGAATAATTAATAAATCGGCTTGCTGCACTTCACTGCGGTGTTCCGGAAAAGGCTTTAAATCACAGGGAGCGTAGATTACTCTTTTGCCTGAACTCTCTAAAACATATATTAATGATATTTGAGAAATCCGGTCTACCGGAATAGCTGTAATCGTAATATCTTTAATCTGAACCTTATCCTGAAAAACATTTAAGTCGATAAAGCTATGTGACACATAGAAGTCTGTTACCGGACCGTATTGAGACTGTACTTTTTTTACATTTGAATTTAACTGTTCGTGAAGCAGCAGGTTGATTTTTTTGTCCGGATAGGCATGCCAGGTACGGAAGTCAAGGGTAATCTGTTCCACGACCCGGAATCCTTCTATGTGGTCCGGATCAAGATGGGTGAACATCAGATAATCGATACTCCGGATATCTGAGCGATTTAACTGGTCTGCAATCTCCGCCGGCGTATCAATCAACAGATTGATATCATGAAAAAAAACCGATGGGCCGGACCTGGAATAAGGGATACCTTTACTTCTAGCTTCCCGGCAGATCCGACATCTGCAAAGTGGTTTGGGGATAATCATGCATCCCCCGGAGCCAAGGATAGTCAATCTCATAGCGTTTTACGAATTGATACTGATCCTATTTATATTTCGCCAGTTTATCTCCAAAAGTTAAACTAGGCACCAGCTGTCTGGAAGGAATCGAGCTTTTTTATTGCCTGGAATCCATCCATACAATATGCATCTGCTCCTATCTCTTCCGCATATTCGTCGGAGACAGCGGCTCCTCCTATTAGCACTTTTACCGTATCTCTGACGCCGTTTTCTTTAAGGGCATTGATTATCTCTTTCATGACGGTCATTGTGGTTGTTAATAGTGCTGACAGCCCCAAAAAATCAGGTTTATCTTTTTTTATTACCTCCACAATCTTTTCTGTAGGTACATCTATACCGAGATCGTGCACTTCGTATCCGGCGCCTCGTAATAAAATCGCTACAATGTTTTTCCCGATATCATGAATGTCTCCTTTAACCGTAGCGATGACGAACTTACCTTTCGTTTCCACGTTCGCTGCTTCGAGATGGGGTTTTAAAATCTCCATAGCTTCGCCTACAGCTTCTGCCGAAGCCAACATGTCAGGTATGAAGTATTCTTTGGCTGAAAATTTATCTCCCACTATTTGCATCCCTGCAGTTAGATTGTTAATAATTGTCTCAGCCCCGATATTTTGATCCAGCGCTGATTGTGTCAGCTCAATAACACCGGGAGTACCGGTCAGATTTTCATCTATTCCTTCATCATCTTTGGTTTTTCTTCCCTGGATGACATTCTCTTTAAGCAAAGCTATCGTGTCTTCAGTCACTATTTATCTCCTTTCTCATATATGTTTAGACTCGGCAGTAAACCCGGGATCTCCTGGAAGACCTTTTTGGTCGTTGCCTCGTCTATATGTTCCACCAGTTTCGCCAGCAATTCGTTCATTCTCTCATAGGCGAGTTCAAAAACACGGTCTTCCTCTCCATCACCTTCGAAGGGATAGGGCATGGACAATTTACCGCCGCGAAGCATGGGACGGATATAACTTATATAAAGTTTTTGCTGCGTTACTACTACATCCCTGATCTGCTTTAAAGTTGTATTTAGCTCCACCTCGTTAATAGCAGGCGGTCTCAAGAAATATTTAATCATTTGAAAGTGAGCATCATCCAATACTGCCTGAAGCATGGAAAAAACCGAATTACCATCGAGTAATCCATAAGCACAGTGTAGATATTGCGGGCCGCTCAGAGCTACCAGTATATCTGAAAACAACCTTTCTATCGAATTCTGCGTTCCCGGGATTTTTGTATCGCTGACACCGGAGGTAGAATAGCACGGTATTCTGTAAAAACGGGCTATTTGAACACAATCGACATTGTATTGACTGGTTTCCGGCGCACCGTAGGAATCATTGAGTGTATCCATACGGGCCCTTACCGGCACACTTCCATAGAGCATCGGAGCTCCTTTATTTACCAGTTGACCTAAAGTAATTCCGGCCAGTACTTCGGCGTTTATTTGAACTATAATTCCGTCTTCTTTGATAGGTGCAGTAGATCCTGCCTGCGGCGCCGAAGAGACTACGGTCGGTAATCTTCTTTTACAAAGCTCGATGAATGTCTGCGTGGTATCTTCGACAAATTGCAGCGGGCTTTTCACCAGGCAGGTGATAAACGAGATTATGGGATTATCTTCGAGTTCCTTTTTGCCGCCGGCGATTAATTCAGCCATATGAACCAGATTATCCAGCTGTTTAAGGTTGGTCAAGCCTGCCATAACGTGTTTGGTGGTGTTGTTAAGAGATGCAAAATATTTATTTACGTCTTTGTTATCTTCGGTAATTTCTTTATCCTGAATATTTACCGGCCGTATAAAAGCGTCCAGAGTATCCAGATGTTCGCATAAATGTGCCGCACGGCAAAGGTCTGCTACCGTACCACGCCGTCTCTTGAATTCCGGCACCTTGATCTCAATATTGGAGTCTGATTTTTTTATATAAGTCTGAAAATCGACATCCAGCCAGATATTAGTCTCAGAACCAGAAACAAAGCAGACCCTTGGTTCATCCCCTCTCATTATAAGACTATTTTCTTCTTTCCTGGCTCCGAGCTTAACGGTTTTGGGCGCACTATCCAGAGCGCCGGTAACGAGCTTTTCGGGTATTTTTACCAGCCAGCTGGGATTGTCACCGGATGTAAGAGATGTGACTTCCGCTCCATTGCTATAAAATATTTCAGACGCCTCTTTATTAAAACAAATCAAACCCGGATCACGGAGAATCTGTAGTGAGGCATCATGGATTTGGTAAATTTGTTCTTTATCCAATCGTTCCAATGGTTTCTCTATTAAAATTCCTTCTCTGGGCACGTTGTTCCTCCTGTTGGCTTTTCGACATATTTTAAAATCTTAGTTTCGGATAACATTTGAAGAATAGAAATCTAAGTGATGTTTAAATCAGGCCGATATAAATAGCCTCAAATAGGTGAATTATAAATCTCAGTATTGATACATGGTCTTTATTTACTGCCCTTAGTGTACAATGCTTCTACTGTACGCACTGCATCGAATCCATCGGCTCCGTAGCCATCGGCGCCTATGCTGCGGGCAAATTCCTGAGAGACCGGAGCACCTCCCACAATGACCTTTACTTGATTTCGGATGCCGCTCTCCGTCAGCGCCTGCATGGTCTCGGTCATATGTCCCATAGTACTGATCAGCAATGCGGAGAGTCCCAGAAATTGGGGTTTTTCTTTTCTAACAGCATCGACTATTGCCTGCGGCTCAATGTCATTACCTAAATCTTTTACGGTGTATCCAGCGCCTCTTAGCAAAATGGAAACAATGTTCTTGCCAATATCGTGGAGGTCGCCTTTGACTGTTGCCATTATTATTTTGCCCTTGGACTTGACTCCACTACTGGCAAGGTGGGGTTCTAATAACTCCATAGCGCCGCCGACTACCTGCGCTGATGCTAACATATCGGGGATATAATATTCTTTTTGCTCGAATTTTTTCCCTACTATATCCATACCGGCAGTAAGACCTTTGTTGATGATGTCCTTGGCGCTTATACCCTGAGCGAGTGCTTGTTCAATAAGTTCGCTGACTCCCGGTTGACCGATTATATCCTCATCTAGACCTTCATCATCTTTGGTCATTCTTCCCTGAACGACGTTTAATTGGATTTGATTAATAATGTCGTCTTCCATTTTTATTCTCCTGATATAAAAGGATTAAATGTTCTATTCTATTATTTGCCCTTTACGATAAGCTCTGTTGTAGCTTTTGCAAAAGGGGTCGTTGCTTAGAAGCATGTCAGCTACTTTAACCAGACTCATCGCTTTTTTATCCAGTGGATCGAGTATTGCAGCGTCCAGTCCGGCGTAAGCCGCCATCAATAAAAATCCTCTATTAATCAATTTTCTGCCGGGTAAACCGAAAGAGACGTTACTTAATCCCATCGCAGTTCTGGCTTCGGGGTAACGAGATTTAATTTGCCTTATCGTTTCCAGAGTTACCATACCCTGGCGGGAATTTACAGAAACCGGCAAGACCAGAGGATCGAAATATATTTGCTCCGGCGTCATGCCTAAATTTGTTAAGTAGGCTATTATGGTCTCGCAAGCGATCAGCCTCCGTTCGGAGTTGTCGGGTATTCCTTCGCTTCCCATGGCTAAGGCTATTACCCATGCATTATATTCTACTGCTAACTCACCGATTGTTTTTAATCTGTCGGTCTCAGCGTTTATCGAGTTAATAATAACTTTATCTCCCCGGTGTTTACGCAGTCCTGCCTCTACTACAGCCGGTACATCGCTATCTATGGACAGAGGTTTCTGCGTAGCCGATTGAACTGTCTCCACCAACCATTCCATATCTTCAATTTGCTGCTCAGGTGAACCATGTCCGATTCCGGCATTGACATCGATGAAATCGGCGCCTGCCTCTACTTGAGCAATAGCTAAATTCTGTAATAATTCACTATTTCTATTAATAATAGCTTCAGCAATGGTCTTGTTTGTTGCGTTTATGTTTTCTCCTATAATCAGCATATCAATCTTTAATACCGGGTATTTCCGATAACACCACCTTTCTTGTTGCAGCCGGAAGGCTCCAATGAGGATTGGCCAGTATTTCTTTTACCTGTTCGGCTGCTCTCTGCCAGGTCTCTTTACTCCCGTTGGCTTCCCAATCTTCTCTGTAGTTTCGATCGCTCAATAGGGGTCGATAATGTTCGCTGCGCATAAAGCGCCTGGTATGTTTAGCGGCTACGAAATTCCCTCCGGGACCCATTTGCTTGATTAAGTCGAAGGCTAATGTATCTTCGTTAACTTTAATTCCGTCTACTGCTCTCATTACCATCCCCAGAATCTCATTGTCGATTACGTATTTTTCATAGCAAACCGTCATAGCAAATTCCATCAGGCCTGCGGAGTCGTGAATAAAATTGGCACCGGCCAGAGCGCAAAGCAGATTAGTAATAGCGGATTCATAACCGCACTGTGCATCGAGTAACTTGGAGTCGGTCATGCCTCCGGTTGCATAGAACGGAAGCTGGTAGAATTGGGCCATTTGTGCTCCTGCAGCATTTATCAGTCCCATCTCGACGGAACCGGCAAGATATTTAAGATCGGTCAAGTCTGTGTTGGTAGCAACGGACCCGAAGATAACCGGTGTTCCCGGATTTATTATCTGCGTCAGCATTACACCCATCAGTGAGTCGACGGTCTGAATGGCCACATTCCCGGCAATGGTTATAGGTGATGTAGCTCCGCACAAAGGTTCGGCCGGACATACTACGGGGATGCCTGCTTTTGCAATTGGTACCAGTAGATCCCCGTAAGTCCCATCCATTTTCATAGGACTTATTATGCAGGTGATCATCGAGATTATAGGACGCTGGCGAAGATTTTCCGCCGAGCCCGCGATGGCTTCTGCCATTTGAATCACCTGTTTTACTCCATTAAGAGTGTAAACGCCGCCCATGACATGCTTGGACGTATTGTCCAGTCCGGCGAAGAAACGATTAACATCAACCAGGTCTAATTTAATATCGTTTGGGTAAGTAGGCAAAAGAAAGAGGTGAATATTATCGAGTGAATCGACAAGCCTGGCTATCTGTTTCAGGTCGTTAAGAGTAGCCGGGATTTTCTCTTTAGTATCGGGGTGATATATATAGAGAGCGGTGCCGCCGGTTCCGGTATGTACCAGCTGTCCGCCCAGGAAAATATCATGTTTTTCATCCTGTCCACATAATCGGACCTCAGAAGGAGCCATCTCTATTAGTTCTTTTACTTTCTTTTCTCTTAAGAATACCAGCCGTTTCTCTCTATCAATCCGGGCCCCTGCTTTTTCGAAAAGATCTAAAGCGGTTTTTGAATTTACTTCAAACCCGACTTCTTCAAATATCCGCATTGCGGTTTGATGAATTTTATGTATCGACTCTTCAGTTAGAGGTTTATAACTGCCTCCTTGTATCCCTTTTCGAGTCATATTTTGAATTTACCTCCTTCCCAGGCAATTATATTTCTTACATGTTTTGCAAGGGTTATAAACCGTCATATCGCTTGGTCCTATGCCTATAATTCCCGAGATCGATTTCCTGGGGATCATGAGAAACCCTTCGGTCAGCTTG